>NZ_PRLL01000009.1 GCF_004138405.1 Candidatus Nanosyncoccus nanoralicus | reverse complement strand
CGACGAATGAAGGAATCGATGAACTGCATCGGCCCTGGGCGATAAAGGGCAACCATAGCGATGATGTCCTCAAAACTAGAGGCCTTCAGATCCTTAAGATAGCGTTTCATACCAGCAGATTCAAGCTGGAAGACACCAGTGGTTTCGGCATTCTGTAAGAGCTTATAAGCTAGTGGATCATCGAGTGGTACGTTATAGAGATCAATATCGTCGTGATAAACCTTGCGAATCATACGCAGGGCATTATTAATCACCGAGAGGTTAGAAAGTCCCAAGAAGTCCATCTTAAGAAGACCTAATTCTTCGACCTGCGTAGATGGATATTGTGTGGCGAGTGGGCCCTTGGCGGAGACTTCGAGTGGTAGGAATTTTACGAGATCATCAGGAGCGATCACAATACCACAAGCATGGACACCATGTGAACGGATAGTACCTTCAAGTTTTGAGGCATAATCAATGACCTGTTTGGCAACTGGGTTATGCTCATATTCATATTTGAGGTCTGGAGTATTAACAATGGCATCAGTCAACTTAACATGGTGACCCTGGATGGGGTCTGGCACCAGTTTAGCGATGCGGTCAGCTTCGGCATAAGGCACTTCAAGGACGCGAGCCACGTCGCGCACGGCGTTTTTAGCCATCATTTTACCAAAAGTAACAATGTTAGCAACACGTTCCTTGCCGTACTTGTCGGTACAGTAGTCAATAACCTCATCACGGCGAGTATCCTGAATATCGGTATCAATATCTGGCATAGAGATACGATCAGGATTTAAGAAACGCTCGAAGAGCAGATCGTACTTCATAGGATCTAGCTCGGTAATACGTAAGGCGTAAGCTAGGATGGAGCCTGCGGCGGAGCCACGACCGGGACCATAAATAATACGGCGAGTCTTTCCCCACATAATAAAGTCTTGCACAATCAAGAAGTAGCCGTTGTAACCCATTTTGTCGACGACCGCCAATTCATAATCAATACGTTCGAGAATTTTTTCAGAAAGCAGTTTTCGACACTCTTCAATCGAGAGTTTTTCCGCTTCTTCCTGAGTAACGCCACCATAGCGGAAGGCGAGTCCACGAAAAACAAGCTTATCTAGATAGCTTTTCTCAGAATCACCATCTGGAACTGGGAACTTAGGAATTAAAATCCGGCCGAGTTGAATTTCTGTATTACAACGTTCGGCAATTTTCCTTGTATTTTTGATTGCTTCAGGATAGTCCTTACTCCAACGATCAATAATTTCCTGTGGTGGAATGACGTGTAGCTGAAAATCCTTCAAGGTCATACGATTAGGGTCGGAGAGGTTTGCGGCCGTACCAATACAGAGCAGAATTTCATGAGCGTCCTGATCCTCGTGTTTGAGATAATGGCCATCACAGGTTACCACTAGTGGTAAACCAGTCTTTTTAGCGATTGCCTGCAAGCCACGGTTGATGCGATCTTGCACATCCCAGTGGGTGGGAGAATCTGGGTGACCATGATCCTGCATTTCAAGGTAGAAACGATCCTTATAGACTTTACTATACCAGTCCACCAGTTTTTCAGCGCCCTCCATGTCGCCGTTTTTAAGACGCACGGAAATTTCGGAGCTTGCACAGCCTGAAAGACAAATAATTCCCTCGCTGTATTTTTCCATAATTTCGTGATCAATACGAGGTTTATAATACTTACCATTAACCTCTGCCTCGGTGGCTAGGCGACAGAGATTCTCAAAGCCTTGATCATTCATTGAAAGAAGAGTGATGTGATAACGGACCTTATCGTAGGCTGGATCACGATCAAAACGTGATCTTGCGGCAACATAGGCTTCAAGACCAAGGATAGGTTTAATCTCAGCAGCCTTGGCTTCTTTATATAACTCAATCAGGCTGGACATGGTGCCATGATCGGTAACGGCAACCGCCTGCATTCCCTGTTCTTTAACATAACCGATTAAATCTGGAACCTTAGTAAGACCATCTAGTAGACTGTAATGCGTGTGGTTATGTAGGTGCACAAAATCACTGGGGCCGATTTGATGATTTGGATCATCTAATTCACAACAAAAATCGCGATAAGCCTCTTCCTGGCTTTTTTGATCTGTGTTTGTTTCTACCTCACTTGACATTTACCTTACACCCATTTTCCCGTTAAAATACTCTCTTCAAATTTAATTGAAGAGAATATTTGTAATTAATTTAATCTTTACTATTTTGCTTCTTCGGCTACTTCAGCTACATCTTCGGCAACTTCTTCAACGACACCTAGAACTTCATCTTCGGCAGTTTCTTTTTTCTTAAATAATTTATCAAACAATTTTTGACCACCAACTTTGGTGTCCTGATAGAGCTTCTGGCTGGTTTTTTTGGTTTCATCAAGGGCTTTCTTACCCTGCTCTTTCAATTCCTGACGTGTTTCCTTGCCGGACTTTGGAGCGGTGAGAATACCTGCGACAAGACCAGCTGCTGCACCTAGGACTACACCTAAGAAGAATTTACTATTATCTTTTTTCATATTTGTACTCCTGTTTAATCTGTTTATTATATCTATTATAGTCGATTTTGAGCGAACAGTATAGGGGTCTAGTTCTTAGCTTTTGGCTTTACGCTTTTAATTGGCGTTTTCGTGGCTTTAGTTGCTGCGCGTCTTGCAGATTGCCTAGTTATATCTTCTTCTTCAAACTCATCAAAATAGGATTTTTTAGGCTTGCGATCAATTTTTAAGAGGTTGAATAACTTTCTACCGATATATTCTGTGACGAACCCCTTAGCAAGTGGACCAACTGACGTGAGATCCTTAATATTATCAGCCACATCATCTGCCTTATCAAATATAGACTGACCAGTTTGTACCATAATTTCAATTTCAGAAAGTAAACTAGTGAACTTAACCAGAAAAACGATGCCGACAATTAAAAAGATCAGTAGTGCAACTGATAAGAACATGACTAGGATCCATTCGGCAAGATTCATTTGTGACTCCATTTTAGATAACCTTTACGCTTATATTGTATTATATTTTGTAAATGTATACAACTAAAAAACACCCGCTTGGGGTGTTTTTTAGTGGTTTGACTATAATTATTTTTGAAGAAAATCTACAAGTGCTTCACCATAGTCTTCAAATTCGGTTGCATAATAAAGACTAGCTAGGTTGTAGTTTTTTGGATCACCAGTAGTCATCCAGTGACCTCTTGTCTTCTCAACATAAACATTGCCATCTTTGACCATGCGCGTAATAGCGTCAACAGTCCATAATTCACCATCTAGGCCGGTATTTTTTGGATCAAGATACTGGAAGACATCTGGCGTGAGGAGATAACGACCATAAGAAGTGAGATTGGATGGAGCATCTTCAATTTTTGGCTTCTCGACGATGTCATGCAGGGTCATTTTAGTCTCATCTTGAAGACGAATGATACCATATTTGTTCAATACTTCCCTAGGCATTTCCTGAGCAATAATAATTGCCTGTGCATCTTGATGCTTAGCGTAGGAATCAATTAGGGTTTTAACATCGGAAGTACCGAAGACTACGTCATCCGAGTAAGCGACAATGAAGGCTTCATCATCACGAATAAACTTACGAGCTGAGGCAATTGGAGAACCGTTTCCGTATGGATAGGACTGGTCCTGTTCGATCACAGTAATTTTTGGATAATCAAGGATTTCTTGAATCGGAGCATAACGGTCTAGCTTACCCTGCGCTTTTAGTTGCTTACGAATGTGATTTACAGAATTGTTAAAATAATCTTCGTAGATTGGCTTACCCTCGGGCGTGGCAACGATAATAATCTCTGTAATACCGGCCTTTATACATTCATCAACAACAAGTTGCATGATTGGACGATTTCCGAGTGGCAACATAGCTTTTGGAATGGTTTTAGTGATCGGTAAAAAACGGCTAGCAAAACCAGCATCAGTGATGATAGCCTTGGTTGGCATTTTATAGTTCATATTTTTCTCCTTGAGACATAATTATAACATATTTACGTTTATAATGCCAGTTTTTTGAAGAAGAATGAGAGGGGTGCCTATCTATATTTAAGCCTTCTTAGCGGTTTTCTTCGCGGTTTTCTTGACCGTTTTTGTTGTGGTTTTTGAAACTGGGGTTTTTAATTCCAGAGTCTTTGATATCTTCTTTTTTGCTGCAAGCTTCTCACTACGATAATCTTTACTCTGTTCATTATTATGTACGGAATAAATGAGATTTACTACACCAAAGACCATCATATAAGAACCAAAGTATTTAATGAAGGGGATGGTACCGAGGTGACCGGTATTTAGGATAACGACGCCCATAATGCAGGCGCAGATGCCAGCAAGAATCCAGATAAATTTATCCGTAAGATCATCAATGGCTCTAAGTCCGAGAATGATTTCAAAAATACCACGTAAGATTGTATAGGCGGCAATAACAACAAGATGCCAGGCAACATTTTGCTCGTAGGTAAAGAGAAGAGCGAGGCCGGCAGAGATTTCTAGGATAGCCATCACTAGTGAGACACCCCAAGTATTTTTTGTACGTGTACGTGCTAAGAGATTCAATAGTTCGATAATTCCGAGCGAAAGGAGCACACTGCCGACAACGATTACTAGTGTCTGAATATCGCTGGAACTAGTGAATAAGGCGAACCAACCAAACAATAAGGCAACAATCCCCTGTAAGGCAAAAATACCCCAGTGACTATCAATATACTTTAGTTTTGTAGACATAATGCTCCTTGGTTATAATTCTTATGTTTATTTTAGCACGTTTTATAATTACTGAAGAAAATAAGATTTAAGCTACTGCAACGGCTTGACGTTGAGTTTGATAATTTGGTACAAAGGAGACCAGGGCACTTGGCATAATTTCAGCGATAACGGTGGTAGCTTCGTATTGATAATTGTCATATTGTACCGGTTTTTCTGGACCTTTTTCCTTGGGCTGATAACTTGCGAGGAAGGTATTGTACTCTAAAAGCCCAAGCGCAACTTCAGCCTGATCTTTTGTCATGCCAGTGTAGCGTGCTACAATGCCGGAATCAGTGAAATCGAGTGGGTTTTTCTCGAAGTAGCGATTAAGGTAGCCAGTGACCGCAGACTGCTCAATAAGACCTGCCGCCTCCAGGACACGTTGATCTTCGGAGTAGCGAGAGAAATATTTATACTTCTCTTTGACACAGTTTTCACCGGTGGTCCAGCCAATATTTGCTGCTTCCTTACCATTATAAATGGTTTGAGTGATACCGCCAACCACGGGAACAGCTCCAATTTCAGCACCGGTATAGGATTTAATAATGCCAGAACCTACGCCAGCTGAACCACTTGTAGCTTCAGCAATATTACTATCGGCAACCCCATAATGAGATTCACGCACAGCACAGGCAAGAGTCCATTTGGCTAGTTCAGAGTTATCTTTAATCTCTGGATTACCATTATTAACGTTCTCATCTATTTTATCCAATTCGAAGTTTTCCGCACCAACTTGATCAAAAACCTCATCGGGCGGAGTCCTCATTGTAGAGTAGTCGGTGGTAATGTAGTTATTACAAAATGCATCCATGGCTAAAGGTTCCTCAAATGCATTACCAGAAGGACAGTTATCGTTTATAGAAGTCTTGATTTGGTTAATATCGTCAGCAGCAGCCGTTGGAAGAAGGCGAGAAATTGAGGATGCGACCGTACTGTTTATCTTTGAAAATGTGGTAATTGGTGAAGACATCGTAGTGGCGAGTGGAATAAGAGAATTCATTAGACTGCCCATAAAAGTATGCGGAGAGGATGGATCCAGCGGGCTTTTAGTTTGCCTATCATAACGAGACTCACTTGCAATTACTGATTGCTGTTCATGGTATTGCGCAATGAGAGCCTTCTTGGTTGCCGGAAGCCCAGAACTCATACGTTGCTGAATGCCGGTATACATATTAAAGCCGCTATTTATGGCGTAACCAGCATCCTCACCGACCATGTTACTAACTAAACTCTTTGCTAAGGCGCGTGCAACATATGGAGCAATCATAGAAACTAACACACCAACCGAAGCAACAATAGCAACAGTGAGAGCTTTTTTCATTAGCATTTTGCCCATTTCACCAATAATTATAGATATACCAGCGCTTGGAATGGCAGCAGCGATTTCAGCGATATCAGCAAAAATACCTAGTAGATCGCCTGTAGTTTGCAATGCGATGCAGCCTTTATAGGTGTTGAGACTTCCGGCGGCTTGACTTAGCAGCTTTCCAAGAGTTTGCGGGACCTGGTTGATGTCACTTGATTGAATTTCATCACTATGAAAAACGGCCTGCTGCATGGCATTTTCAGTATTAAACTTCCTTGCGACTGGATCAGATGATTTTACCTTCAGTTGGCCATTACTAAAGAACTGACTAATGGCAGAGCTTTTCATTGCCGAACTAGATTCTTTACCTGGAATAATATTGCCGCCCATGTCACGAGTTGGGCCATCCGTATTGAGGCCTTTATTATAGAAGTGAAGTTCAGTCGAGCCATCGCCAGCTTTAGTCTTATGGACCGCTTCAGTATAGCCGGTGACGTAATTTAGAACCTTGGAACGCATGAGGGCGCCCACAGTTTGTGAAATTGTGTTAATTACTTTAAGCACGGTACAAGCGTAGCCGAGGCCAGTTGTAATAGCAGAGGCACTACCGATGGTGGCAGCGGCTTTTTTGGCGCGAGACTTCAGAGCGCTTTCAACTGCTGGGGTGTCCATACCTTTGGTTAATGCACTTGAACCTTCGTCGGCAGGCACACGATTCGGCTCTTCGGCGTCGGCATCCGAGTCATCAACATCAATTGACCCCTGGGAGTCTTCCGCCTCTTCCTTTAACCCATCTTTTTCAGCATTGGCCGTAATCTCCTCGTCAGAGGCATCCTTTTTAGTGTTTGCTTGACGGTTACGTCCGCCATTATTTAACATAACATCAACTTTTTCAGCTATTGAATCAAACCAACCCGCAACATGACCTTTTAGAGTTCTGGTTGACCTTTCTTCGGCTTTGAAAAAATTATCATTAACATCAAGGGCCTGCCTAAAACCCATTTTATTATCGGAGTCAACATTAATTTTAGTGGTGACTGGCGTTGACACACCGTCGGCATCAATTTTATTGGTTGTAAATTCGATAGTATCCGGAATCCTTGATGCATCTTCGTTATATGCGGAAACCACCATCGGTTTACCGTCGGGCCCATCATTATAGACTAAAACATTGAGTGGCTTTCCATCAGTGCCAGTCGTCTCGAGATAATTAATACCGTTAGCAGCGAGCTTTTTAGACATTGAAGCAGAGATTTTAAACTTATCCTTACCAAGACCAAAAAGACCCTTAGTAGTTATTTTCGAATTTAGGCCACCACGCAACATTCTTGGTAGAAGATAAGACGAGCGTGCGTTCATACTATAATGCGTAATATTAAACTGCTGTAAGCCATTGGCGACTATGGCAAAAGATGAGAGACTGGTGGCACCAGAGAAAGCAACCATCATAAAAAGCAACATTCCCAAAATCGCCCCTAAGGGACCATATTTTTTTGTAGCTTTTATTTTAGCCTTCTTATCTTTGCCGTCTTTTTGTCGATAAAATGAGTTTTCAGTCTGCCCACCTGCAGCCTCTGCGGCTCTAGCATCATCTGGGGCTGACTGATTGAGGGCAGATTCTTCGGCGCTTTTAGCAAGATCCTGTGCGTCTTTCTGCTCCGCAACCTTCTTAGCTTGATTATTACCCCATGCGCTATCACTATTATCCGTCGTAGAGTCTACATTTGATTTTTCGAGATTCTCAGAAAATGACTGGTTACCGAAACTATTTTCATCAGGTCGACCAATATTCTCTGCCATATTACTTATGATTATACTATATTTTTTTAAAAAGCTAAACAGAATGAAACTCAGATTTTAAACATGACGAATTTTTCGACGTATGGTTTCAATAAGATAGGTTTTTAAATAATATTGTTTTTTATCTAAGATAAGATCATGGGCTGGAAGGTATTTTAATTCGGATACACCAAAGCCACGCTTAAAGACGGAAACGCCATAAAAGCGATGTTTTGTATCTTCTTCATCAACGATTCCCCAGAAGTTATAACGAGTAATGCCGCGCTTTCTTGCGTCGCGCATGGCCTGCATATGAAGAAGTGGGGCGCCAGAATACTTTGTCCCGAGTTCTGAAGAGACTCCGTAATGGTATGAGGCCTCGTTGCCGTAAAAAATCATGAAATTTTCTGCCAAAATTTCACCGTCCTTTTTAGCAATATAAAGGACAGCCTCTCCGCCTTTTGCAAAGGCTGCGAACTGTTTAGTAAGAAATTCTTCGGAAAAAGCATAGAAAGAATGACGTTTGGCGGTCTGGAGTTCAATCTGATAAAACTCCTTAATTGCTTCGGGGTTGGTGGAGGTTTCGATTGTTATTTGATTCTTTTCCGCTTTTCTTAAGGCTCGACGAAGACGTTGCCGCATATTCGCCATGATTTCATCTTCGGATTTGTGTAGATCCAGCACACCAGCATATTCAACAGATAAATACATTGGAGCTTTTCTAAAATTATGCTCGTTAAAAATTTGGGCGGAATCCTGATTATATTCTAGTTGTGGACGCACCCGGACAAAGACACATTGTAGGTTCTTTGCAACGTTTTTCATATCATCAAAAACCTGTTTCACTAGGCTCTGATCTTGCCAGTCGAGAATAGGACCGCCGGCGATAGCTAGGTGACGGCCCCTTTTAGCTGGCTCAACTTCACCGGCATAGGCGGCGACAATCTTTCCGTCGCGCTTAAAAGTCCGTCGGACAATTTGATGGTTAATGCTCTGGTAAAATTCGTAAAAATCCCATGATTGTAAAAAGTTTGCTTCTTTAAAGCTGGTAATAAAAGCATCCCATTCTTTTTTGGAAGTACATTCTTCGACGGTGACTTTTGGCTTAGTTGTTTCTTTCATGTTTTTCCTTTTATAAATGACGTCGTTTTTTACGGATGGTCTCAATTAGACGATTAAATTGATAACGTAATGGGCTCACCGAAATATCTTGAGCCGCAACATAGGTGAAGCGGTGCTCGGAGAATCCAGTTTTAAAGGTGGTAACTCCAGCATAACGGTGCTTTGTTTGCCCTTCCGGAGCGATTCCCCAAAGATTATAACGCTGGATACCCCGTTTTTTAAGGTCACGCATAATTTGCCACTGCAATGCATAGGCGCCTGGCAATTTGCGATTAAGTGGCGTACTGGCTGCCTCGTAGTATTCTGCCTCTATTCCATCAATCAGGATAAGACCATAGGCAATTGGTCGGTGAGTTTCGTCATATGTAACGTACAATCTAAGATCTTCTGCGAAGCTATCTTTTAGTGCTTGCAGCTCTTTTTTGGTGGGGGGAATAAAGTTTTGACGTTTTGCGGTGTCTAACTGAACCTGATGAAATTCCTCCAGGATACCAGCATCATCGGAGCGATCCTCTACAGTGATTTTTAGCTTTTCAGCACGGCGCACCTCGTAGCGGGTCTGTCGTCGGAAGGTGGCTAGGAGGTCTTCTTCGGTTTTTGTTAAGTCGATCATAACGGTATGCTCTGCGCCTAGATGGAACGAAGCTTCAATTGAACCTAGTTGCTTTAGAATAAAGCGATTTTCTTCGGAATCAGCAAGGGCTGGACGAAAACGGATGAACGCGCATTTATATTGCTTGGCAATTTGGAAAATTTCTTGAAAAACAAGAGCAACAATGACAGGATCCTGCCAATTAAGCAGGGGTCCATTAGGGATTTCTAGGAATCGACCACGCTTGGCGTCCTTAATAACCATAAGTACTTTGACATGACCATAAAACTCGCAGAGAAGCACTCGGCGGCCTAGAAATTCGTTATACTTTTGCCAGCGAGGAGATTGCAGAAAGTTTGCAAGGTCATAATCCCGAATCTGATTATTCCAATCTTGTTGTGTTAGCTTGACTAAGCTCTTTGTAGTTTTTTGGCCTTTTGACAAAGCCACAGAATCTTTTTTGAGAAGCTCTGGCTGTCCTTGTTGATTGACTTTTACTTCAACTAGCTGTGGAGCAATGATCTGCCAAGCTTGTTTCAGCTGCAAAAATGAATAATTCGTTGGAAAATTAATTAGATGTTTGGCCACCAACGTAGCAACAGGGCAGTCGTTTTCATTGAAATCTGATTTTTTAAAGTAGCGCTTAGGCGCCACTGGCGAGTCGTACCAAACTTCGTCAAAGAAAAAGCCGGCTTTTTTTAGTTCTAATAGAACACTGTTTCGATCCTTAACAAGAAGCGGGTAGCGTAAAATTGAATGATATTTTTGACTCTTTTGTAGCTTTTTTAGTAAATATCTTGACTGCCAATAACTGAGTCGGCGTTCAAAATCAAGCTCAGCGTCGGCAGAACGTTGAATTAGTTTTAGTTTCAATAGAGCAAGAATCCAGATTTGACCTAAATTAAAACGACCAAATGAGAGATAAGAAAGCGTGCGGGAGATGAGAGCAAACAATGGATAAAAATTATCTCGTAAGGAGCTTGAGATCTTTGGTGCGCGACTAGCGATATTTCGAGAATCCAAGAGGTGATTCTTGGAAGCTACTCGCATGATTAGTGCTCCACCAGAAGTTGCATCCAGTGATTTTCCCTTACCAAAAGAAAGGACAACGGCGTCACCAATATTTCCAGCAAGACGTCCGTCCGAATAATGAATGTTGTATGAATGAGCAAGGTCTTCAATAAGAAAAAGGTTATGTTCTTTTGCTAACTTTTCAATTTCCACTATTTCTGCTGGGATACCAAGATTATTTTGAACAATGACGGCTTTCAGGTTGGGGTATTTCTTAATGCATTTCTTTAGGGCGTTTGCATTAAAATGTAGGGTTTTAGGGTCAATATCTAGGTAAATTGGTTGGTATCCGGCAGCCCTGATCGCCTGTACAACTGCAAAACAGGTTAGTGAAGTAATAGCAACGGCTGGAAGCGATTCTTTTCTTGAAGCTGTTTCTGTCTTAACTTTTTTATCAACAGAAGAATCCTTGGATACTGCTGGGATTTGCGAGATTAGAGCCAAAGAAAGAGCGGTACGACCAGAATGAAAGAGGTAGACATTTTTTTGGTCAACTTGATACTGTTTAGAAAAAAAATGTTTTAATTTTATATAATCCTTTTTTGTACCAAAACTTGCAAGAAAACGCAGGGTTTCTTTAAGATTAAAATTATTAGCACGACCTAGGAAAAAATGTTTCACCTCTTTGCCTCCATAACTTCACTAATAGCAAGAGCGAGTCCTTCCGGATCACAAATATAGGGTGCGTGTGTCCAATTTGAAAATAACTTGAGGCGGCTCTTTTTGATTTGCTGATGCATTTTTTGCGCATGCCTTGGAGGGGTGATTTTATCTAATTCACCCCAAAGAATATCGGTTTTTACTTTAACCTTGGAGATATCTAGTTGGCGGTCCGAATCCAGCATATTAGTCAAGGTTTTTTTCATGTTCTCAGGAGCCTTTTCGTAATCACCAGCACCAATGATACGATGAAGCAGTTTGCGCAGAATTTTAATCTGTTTTAATGGCGCAAATAGCTGGCTGATTGCTCTTAAAATATCACGTTTTTTTGAAGGCTCATAAACACCAGCGGCGTCAAGTAAAATTAGATGAGAGACCCGCGCAGGTTGCCTTGACAAGAGGTTTAATAAAATTCGACCTCCGTTACTATGACCAAGAACCACTGCGTCTTCTGGTAATAATGAATCGGCCCATTTAACATATTCATCGATATTCCACACTTTTTTACTGGGATCAGTAAGCCCGGGGACGTGTAACATCTTTACCTTAATTTTATAGTTGTCATTTAAGAGTTTAATGGTTTTATTCCATGGCTCCACGGAATAGGTCCAACCATGAATGATGTAAAGTGTTTTTGTCATTAATTTAATCCTCGTTTTTGTCGTCTTTTGATCGCAGCTTTTTCGCGTCTAGGTAGCTTCTTAGCGTCGGCTGGATTTTTTAAAATCTTCTCAATGATCCATTCGAGATACTGAGAGCCTTTAAAGAGAATTGTTTCTGAGCCACTCAAATGTTTCTCTAGATAGGCTAAGGCTTCTTTAGGGTCATTAGTCACATAAGGGACAATGCCAGCTTCTTTCAGAAGTGGCGCCGTATACTTCTTAGTGCGACGACCGATTAGAATAATTTTTTCTGGTTTTACCTTGATAATTTCAGCGGCGAGTTTTGCATGTTCCTGCCCCTCAATACTACCCTGATCTACAATATCACCAATCACAAGCCACTTATGCTCCACCTTCATAGCTTTAAACATCTCTAAAATTGATTTTACTGAAATTAGATGAGCGTTATAACTGCTATCGATAATCTGAACGCCATTTTTGCCTTCAAAATATGAATTACGGCCTGGTGCTAGACGAAAATCTGAAAGATCTGAATCTATTTTGATTTTTAAGTATTCAGCCAACTTTTCAAGCATAACTAACTGAATAGTAAGGTCTTTTGAAAGAGGTCGGTTAAACTGATACCGCCTTGTTTCACCACTTTCGGCAGATTGAATCTCAAACTTAGTCTGATTTGGCATTACCTGATATTTTACAAGATCTTTTTTGGAGCATTTAATTACTCTAGCCTGAGTAAGTCCTTTTTGTTTAATGCTGTCGAGGGCACGAACCATCAGTTCGACATCGTTATCGATAATCACAAGCTTCTGTGTATGTTCTGGCAGCATAGCGAATTCGTGGGTAATAGCTTTATCAAGATTTTCAAAAAGCCCATCTTTTACTTGCTGCTCGAATTGGACTGCATGCGATAAGCCAAGAGAAATCCATAATGTGACCTCAGGTTTAAGCCAGGAGGCAAGGAATTCAGCCTCGTGTGGCCTTTCCCCATCAATTTCAACAACATAAAACTCCTCTTTATGTGTATAAAATATTGATTTAATTGGTGCGGCAATAAAAAGATAAAGCCACTTTAATTTTGAACCAGTTACGCCAGTTAATTTTAGAATATCAAAAGCAATACCATAGGCGGAGTTAGCATCATGAGAATAATGGGCGCGATCTTTCAGGATACATTCCACTAAGTTCAACATGGTTGTTTTACCGACGGATCCAGTAATGGCGATCACACGAGGTCGCCAGCGACGAAATGAGATGTTAGCAAAAAATCTGAAATAGGAAGCTACTAGAAAGTAAAATCTTTTCTTTAATTTCATCACTGGAGTCATACCGTCATTTTAACATAAAGACGATGAACTTGGCAAAGGGGGTTATTTTTGGATTGAAGAGAAGAAGCGAGCGGCACGTTCGGTCTTAGGGTGGTCCATAACCTGTTCTGGAGTGCCATCTTCGATAATTTTACCATGATCAAGAAAGATCATACGGGTGCCAACCTCACGAGCAAAACTCATTTCGTGAGTTACAATAACCATAGTTAAGCCCTGCTTGGCTAGGTTGCGAATGACATCAAGAACCTCGCCAATCATCTCGGGATCAAGTGCCGAAGTCGGCTCGTCGAAGAGAATAACTTCCGGGCGCATAGCTAGTGCACGTGCGATAGCGATGCGTTGCTTTTGACCTCCGGATAGATTCTGTGGGAAAGAATCAGCTTTATTGGACAAGCCTACCATTTTAAGTAGTCTTCTAGCTTCCTTATCGATATCCCGTTCTTTTTGATGAAGTAATTTTTTAGGTCCTAGCTTGATATTTTCAAGTACGGATAAATTATTGAAAAGGTTGAAATTTTGGAAGACCATTCCAACTTTACGTCGAATTTGATTTAGATCCACACCTGGCTCCGTAATATCTACACCGTCAATAAGAACCTGACCAGAAGTGGGTGTGGCTAAAAGATTAAGACATCTTAGAAAGGTAGACTTCCCAGAGCCACTAGCACCAACAAGGACTACCACCTCGCCATCATGAATCGTAAGATTAACGCCACGTAATACCTTAGTGTCGTCAAAGTTTTTATGAATATTTTTAGCAACAATGGACATTACTTTTCCTCGTCATTATTTAATTTCTTTTCTAACCTAAACATGACCTTCGAGAAGATGAGGGTAAGCGCAAGATAGAGGATGGCAGCGGCGACTAGCGACTGAAAGGCGGTAGCTGTGAGTGAGCGTATATCATCTGCTCCCCGCATAAGATCACTTAGCCCAATCCAACCGACGATTGAAGTTTCCTTAAACATAGTGACCCCTTCGCCAATAAGTCCTGGCATGGAATTCTTTAGTGCTTGAGGTAAGACAATATAATACATGGCCTGAAGATGAGAAAATCCTAGCGAACGAGCTGCTTCAAGCTGTCCTTTATCAACGCTTTCAATGCCGCCACGAATAATCTCTGCAATATAAGCAGCACTGTTCATTGCAAAGGCGATAGCTGCAATGATTAATTTTGGCATAGTTCGCATTGAGCCAAACACTACATAATACATAATTAGAAGTTGTACGAGTACTGGGGTTCCCCTAATGAGACTGATGTAAATTTGAGCAAAAACCTGAAATGGATTAAAAGCCGTGATATATCTTAATAACTTTGAGGTCTTCTTTTTTTGAAGGTGAGACAAAAAAGCAAAGGGAGTAGCCCTTGAAGTGCGGAGCAAAGCAAGTATTAAACCGAGAAATAGCCCTACTATAACTGAGATAGTAGTTAAGACGATAGTTACTTCTAGTCCATGCCAGAGGTAAATCCATCGACCATTGCCAAATATTACTTCAAAGAAATTCATTATAACTGCCCCTCCGCGGTACCAAAGTGTTTCATTAGGATTTTTTGCATGCGACCATCTTCTCGCATTTCTGTAATCACATGATTAACCTGATCTAATAGCCGCTGGTTCCCTTTCTTGATAGCAACGGCATAAGGCTCACGACTAAGCGGGAGATTGAGGATTTTTAGATTTGAAAAACCAGAAACATATTGAGCTGCCGGAGCGTTATCTAAAATCGCAGCATCAATGCGACCAGTCGTCAACTCTTGGAGGACATTAGGGACGGCCGGAAATTGAACGACTCTAGCACCTTTAATCTGCCTAGCCATTTGATCGCCTGTAGTACCCAATTGAACACCAATTAACTTATTTACTAGTTCATATTTATTTTTAATGTTACTTTCATCACGTACAACAATTTGCTGAGAGGCAACATAATACGGATCAGAGAAGAAGGCGTTCTTAGCACGATCCTCCGTAACAGACATCCCAGCTACAGCAAGATCAATCTGCCCGCTTTCTAGCGCTGGCAAAAGTCCATCGAAGGACATATCTTCGATTTTAAGCTCCGCACCTAAACTTTTAGCAATTTCTTCAGCAAGATCAACATCAAAGCCGACAACCGTATCGCCATCCTTATATTCGAAGGGCTTAAAGGTGGCATTCGTACCCATAACGAGAATATTGGAATCCTTGGAGACTACTGTCTCACGCCGCATAATGTCTTGGAACATGAAGAAGTTAAGAATTAAGTAAATAACAGCTAGACTAATTCCCAATATTTTTTGTTTTTTACCACCATTCTTCATATCACTAGTATACTAGATTTTAATTTATTTTCATAAAAAATAGCACCTAGGGTGCCATTTTTTAGATACTACTACATCTTAATTTCTGCATCTACACCAGCAGGTAGAGATAGATTCTGCAAAGCATCAATAGTCTTTGGAGTTGCGCTTGTAATATCGATTAAGCGTTTGTGAACTTTCATCTCAAAGGCCTCACCACCAGTTTTATAAACGTGTGGAGACTTGACGACAGTAAAAGTACTACGCTTAGTTGGCAGAGGTACTGGACCAGAGACGTTAGCACCGGTACGGATGGCGGTATCAACGATTTGTTTTGCGCTTTGATCAATCACGCGATGATCGTAGGCCTTAAGACGAATACGGATCTTAAGTCCTTCACTCTTGGTTTCAACCATATTATTCCTTCTAGCTCTATAACTTCAGATATACCTAGACAGTATGTCGATGAGTTTTTAGGGCTCAATTAAATTTTATAGTTGCATAATAATATATTATCTGGCTTAAGTCAAGTGGAGATGATAATAAATTGGTAAACAAAAATCCCCAGACATAGTCTGGGGACGGACGTGGCCGATTAGCTCTATGATACGGAGTAAAATAGATTAGCTTCGTTGTGGCTGTATATTTTAATATTAGATAAATTACAGCCAAGCTGATTTAGGCGCTCTAAGGTATACCTAATATTTGAACCATCACGCCCAACAATAGTACCAGCATCACCTTCGAAAACATCTAGATGCAAAATACCATTACGTAAATTGCGAACACGCTCAACGTTTATTATGTAATCATATTTTCTACCTTCAATCAGAAATAAGTTTTTCTCATCACTTAGAAGAATACCCAAATCTTCTCCATGACGAGAATTGATTACTACATGGTCCTTATTGCGGGGATCATAAACTGATTTAACCACTACAACTAAGTCTTTTGTATCTTTAATAAACTTAGCTAACTTGGCCGCTTTTCTAGTACGTGCTTTTTCCTGTTCGAATTTTCTTGCCTTTTCCATAGCCTGAAATTGATCAATCCATTTTAGCCCTTCCTTAAAACCATAATTTTGATAATAATCGAAAAGCCCTGGATTATACCTTGAAATCAAATCATCGGTCTCTAATTTATAAATAAGTCCTCTAATCTCATCTGGTTCTTGCCCAGAAATTAAGGCTATTTTAATTAAAAAACGAGCGGCAGATGTATCTCTAATTTCAAAGAATTGATGAAATATATCATAATCTTCTTTTGTAAGATTTATATACCTATAATTAAAAAGACTACGAATAGCATCAGCCTTGACGATTTGTCCAGATTGCTTTACTTCATCTAGGACTGATCTGAGGTGATCTTCACGGGTGCAGGTCTTCAGTCTTTCCGATATATACCATTGATAACAACCACATAGGCTCCACGCATGTTGAACTACCTTTACTTCACGTTCTGGGTTATTCATGAATTTAGCAATTAACTTCTCGAGAGAATCATTGTCGATTTCAAGAAGGTCGCGATACTTGAGAAATAGCTCAATATCCGATGTACGAAGTTGATATTCTTTGATCTGCTTCCAATCTATAGTATCTTCTGCTACTTTGCGACGGAGATGTAGATTTTGAGAGGTCTGTTCTGTGATGCGTAATACCTGCTTGATCAATTCGCCTGGCAAGGTAAGGATAAAATCCTGAATTTTATCAATATTAATATAGTTAAATTTTGAATTTCGATAAAATTCACCACTTTTCTCGTATTCTGAAACCCTAGACTTTAAATAGCCTATGACTGATTCACGCATTTTTTGATCACGCAGAATCTCACTAATGTCTTCGGACTCATGAAAGATATCGTCAAAGCGATCCTGCATAGTGTCTGCCGAAATGTAAAAACGATCATTTACATAGCTAAAGTCACCGACTGCCCTGTAGAATTTTAGCATATTAGCATTTTCATCTTCTTCTCTCAGATAAGCCATGAGCATACTAAAGTCGTGAACGCCATGTTCTATTACATCATCGTCTACCAAATATTGTTCATTGAAATTTGTAAACTTAATTTTAGTCAATCCAGTATCAAAATCCTCAATAT
>NZ_PRLL01000008.1:13976-17651 GCF_004138405.1 Candidatus Nanosyncoccus nanoralicus | reverse complement strand
AAAGATCCGCAACTTGATAAAGCCAAAACTCTCTAAATCTGCTATAATAAACCTGTTATGATAAAAGTTTATACCACACCTACATGTATTTATTGTCACGCCTTAGTTAACTGGCTTAATGAAGAGGGAATCGAGTATCAAGAATTTGATGCAGCATCAATGCCTGGTATTACTACCGTCCCTGGCACTATTATTACCGATCACGAGGATAAAAATCCTGTTCAGATTATCGGTTTTGATCGTGAAGCTATTACTGAGACCCTAAATCAATTAAAAGAACAATAAATTTATAAAAATCCCACCTAGAAATTATAAGAAAAACTAAAATCAGAAAGGAAGATGTGCAGAAAGAGCAGAAGCCTACACTTTTATTCGTCCACGGTTTTCGCGGCAATCATTTTGGCTTATCTGACATAATTCATAACTTTGAAGCCCTTGGCTACAAAGTTTATTGTCCAGACATTCCTCCAGCCTTTAACACCCAAGATGAAGCACTTCCTAAACTTAAAGATTTCACTGCCGATGCTTATGCCACTTGGCTAGCCGATTATATTCTAAATAATAAAATAGATCATCCTATCCTCATCGGCCATTCAATGGGATCACTCACTGTAAAGATTTCACCGCCGACGCTTATGCCACTTGGCTAGCCGATTATATTCTAAATAACAAAATAGATCACCCTATCCTCATCGGCCATTCAATGGGATCACTCACTGTGGCTGCTACCGCCGAGAAATACCCCAACCTTATTCATCAAAAGGTCTTCTTTCTATCCCCCATTTCCGAACCTACCCCAAAATTTCTTCGCCCCATCATTCCTTTAATCGCCTTTGTCCCCAATAAACTCGTTTGTTACATCGTTACTAAGTATTTAATCGGTACGCTTGGCAAGAAACAACTTCCAAGAATTCTTGATCTAACTTATCAATGTGCTAAAAAGTTCACCAGTATTTCTGACGAAATTAAGGCTGCAAAATTTTCAGTTTCCCACTCCATATCCGATTTCAACTTCAATAAAGAGTGTTATTTTATTGCAGGTACTGAGGATAAACTCAACCACCAAAAACAAACCAGAAAAACTGCTGAAAAATATAACGCCAAGGTACATTTTATTAAAAAATCGGGCCACCTCATTAATTATGAAGTGCCTGATCAACTTTCTGAAATTATTCAAAGCTATCTCTAGCCTAAAATTTATTTCACTTAGTCCGTCACCCAACGAACTAAATTCTTATACTCCGCTGACTCTTTATCATAAGTATCTAAAATGTCCTGAATGTAAGTTTTTCCATTTGAAATATTTAATGTTTCCACGTCCGGACAAGACGCCAAGAGTCGAATAATTGCCTCATCCGTATCTATATTAGTCATTGATTTCTTTTCACCACTTCTATAAGAAGCCACTCGTAGTTCTTTATATACAAAACGTTTTATTCCAGCCTGTAAACAATATTTCAAGCAATTTTCGCAGGTCGCCATTTTATTGTATAAAGTACAGCCGGTCAAATCCCGCCCTGCAAAGATGACCGCATTCATTTCAGAATGAATCGCAAAATAATATTTCATTGGACGCTCAGAAAGCGTCATTTTTGATTCGTCTGCCCCTTGAATCGTACCATTATAACCAAAAGACACCGGTCGCCTTCGTGCATCAACAATCACACATCCATTTTGCGAAGAGGGGTCCTTTGAACGTTTTGCCACTTCCTCGGCAATCCCCATGAAGTAGCTATCCCAGTCCTTATGTTTTTGCATCTCTGAATTCATCACACTCCTTTTTTAAAAACTCTATCCTAGTCATACACTTCTGTCAATTATATCTTGCTTATGACAAGTGTTATTTACAACACAAAACAGAGATAAATACTATTTCCTAGAACCAAACACTCATTAAAGTCTTGTTTTCTTCACAAAATCACTACATACTAGATTTAACCTTTTCTAAGCCTAAATCTATCTTGGGGTCTATCTTATGCGCCGACCTTTTAGATGCTTTTTGTTATTTATTTATCTTATTATTTTTTCATTCTTATTTCTCTCATTAAGGTCTCTATCTTTAACCACCAACGCCACCTCCGCAACGCAGCCCTGCGTCGATTATCTTATCGTCTTCGCACGCGGCTCCGGGGAAGAGCTCCATACCAATATCGATCACCGAGCCTTCTCTAAAGCCATGTCGGAAATATTTCATAAATTACCCCAATATAGTTATAAGTATTATCAACTGGGAGAATCCAATTCTTTCGGCCAACCATATCCTGCTATTGGTATTAAAGACCCCAAAGTTATCTCTGGGGCTATCCTGAGTGGCGGAAAGGCTTATGCCTTTGGACGAAGCGTTAAAGCCGGTATTAATGAATTGACTAATCTCTATCAACAAGTCACCAAAACCTGTCCAAACACCCAATTTATTCTTTCCGGCTATTCGCAAGGAGCCATGGTCATAACTTATGCGATTAGACATCTTAATCCCGATAAAATTATTTATGTCGCAAATTTTGGAGACCCAAAACTCTATCTACCAGAGGGGAAGGGGATTATGCCAGATGCCTGCAAGAGTTTAAACCTTTCTCCATATCGGCAAAATATTCCAGACTGCTACGTCGAACACGGCCTGCTTGGTGGGCTAGATCCTTACGTCTACACAAAATATCATCAGAAAGTCGGTGCCTGGTGTAATATTGCTGATTTTATCTGCGGCAGTACTTTTGATCCTCTGGGCTTATCCGATCCCACTCAAAGCTCAAAAAATAATATATTCGCCAACATCTTTAACGGTCACGTTTCCTACTCGAGACGTGGTGCCTATCAAGAAGCAGCCCAGATAATCTACCAAAAGATCACACAAAGATCCAATCAATCACCCACACAGGAGCAAACACTCATTCATTATTATCATCCAGAACAACTAAACATTGGTTCGCTATTCCCCAAACTTTATTCCAATCACCATCAATCCTCTAAACGTTCACATATTAATAATGAACTAGTTATTATGCTGCCTACTTTTTTAACCGACCCGGGTGACACCAGGGAATATTTACTGCTCAATCAATTATTCGACAAATCTTATAATCACCACTTTCACATTCACCTATATCAGTATGGTTTCTTTCCTACCAGTCTCCCAGACTCACCTATCTATTTTTCCCAAAAGCTTGATCAAAACGCCCCAGCTTCCTTCAAACAAGGCGTAAGATATATCGCAAGCATGTATACAACTGACATGAGCCCAGAAGGCTGGGATCAAATCCTTAAAATTCTTCGCGGCAGAATCTATAATCTGCCAAACATCAATTTACCCCGCCTTCTCGATCATTCACTCTATGACGTCATCGCTAATGCACCCTGGACCACAAAAGCCAACCATCTTCTCTTTCTATTAACTCCAAACCAAACAGTTAATTTTAACTACGACAACAAGGAGCCACTTGCCGACTTGATTAATCAACAAATTAAGAAGAAACAACTTTCCACCTTCATTTATAATTTTAATCCGTCTCTTTCAAAATATCTTAAGGCTTATAATACTGTTGACTCTGAAAATATTTTCGATGCCGATCACGATCCCGATGATATCATCCAGCGCATTCTCCAAGAAAACCGAACTCAGCAGCTCAACCAACTACTTCGTCCACGCTTTGATTCCTTAGACCTAAAATATAATGGTCA
>NZ_PRLL01000008.1:0-13626 GCF_004138405.1 Candidatus Nanosyncoccus nanoralicus | reverse complement strand
ATCGATGACTATATCGCTGGTTTCACTAATCAAAAGCGGCTAATTTTTAAAAATGTTGACCCCACCACCCCACACACAATACGCGAGATCAAATTCAGCAGCCTTGGCCGCATTGTTGACCAAAAGCTCACCCATGTCCCAATTCAAAATAAAATCGAGCCACATAAACAAAAGCCTTCAAATACTACACAGGACATAGCTCAGCAAAACACTTCAAATACGCAGACAACCTACACTAAAAATACCGAGACAAGCCCAAATCTAGTTTCTTTAATTAATAAACTACCAAATTGTGGCGTAAAAAAGCGTTTTCCATTGCCGCAAATCCAGTACTTTAACGCTTATTTTTTCTAATCTGCCCACCCGAAGACAAATGCCAGTGGTCGCCGTATTCACAATGATATACGGTCAATTCTGGTACTCCATAGTCATGAGCCACCACCTGTGCCGCCACCTCAGCTTCATCTCGCGAAGCATAACAAATCTTCTGGCTATCACCAACCCAACATCGCCTTGGTTCATAACTACCAAAATTAATTTTTTTCATACTCTGTTATTATACTATTATCTCTGTAAAATTATGTATAAAATACAACAAAAATATAAGCAGTTTCCATTGACACACTACATATAGTGTCATAAAATAAACACAGACACTAAATATAGCGTCACCAATACTAGACTAATAACAAAAATTTAATCAAAAAACATTGAAGAAATTTTGGACACAATCAAGGAGGTAATTTTTTATGTTCAAAAAAATCGTCAAACGTGATGGAAAGATTGTTGACTTCAACCTAGACAAAATCACCGATGCCATCGCTAAGGCCGGCGCCGCGACCGAAGAGTTCAAACACGATCGTGCAGCCCAATTATCCGAAAAAGTACTTAAACTTGCTGAAGAAACCGTTAAAGAACGCACTCCTACTGTTGAGCAAATTCAAGACTTAGTTGAGAAAGTCTTGATGGATTCAAGCTTCAAGCGCACCGCCAAAGCTTATATCACTTACCGACAGGATCGCAATAAAACCCGTAATGCAAAATCAAACCTTATGGGCATCTACAAAACAATTGCCATCGCTGATGCTTCTGAAGACTCAGATGTTAAGCGTAGCAACGCCAACGTTGACGGCAACTCCGCCATGGGTAAAATGCTACAATTTGGCGCTGAAGGTTCAAAAGTCTTCGCCAAAACCGTTCTTGTAGACCCCCGCTTTGCTGCTGCTCATGATAATGGCGACATTCACATTCACGACCTAGACTTTTACGCCACTGGTACATTAACTTGTTGCCAAACTGACCCACTTAAACTATTCGCTAATGGTGGATTCAATACTGGACACGGACATCTTCGCACTCCAAACTCCATTGCCTCCTACGCCGCCCTTGCTGCAATCATCCTCCAGGCAAACCAAAACGAACAGCACGGTGGTCAGTCAATCCCAAACTTTGACTACGCCATGGCTCCAGGTGTGAATAAGTCTTTCAAGAAAGCTCTTCGCAATAATCTAGAGAAATACAACAAATACTCTGGCAAAAAAGTAGATGTTAAAATCCCAGACGACATCGCTTATGGTGACACTGAGACTCTTAAGAAGCTAAAAATTCCAGAAACAGTTATCGAAACTTCAAATGAAGACGTCGAGAAACAAACTTTCCAAGCTATGGAAGGATTCATCCACAACCTCAACACCATGCACTCTCGCGCTGGTGCCCAGGTTCCATTTACTTCTATCAACTTCGGAACCGACACCACTCCAGCCGGTCGCCTAGTTACTAAAAACCTTCTAGAAGCAACCGATAAAGGTCTCGGACATGGCGAAACCCCTATCTTCCCAATCTCAATCTTTAAGGTAAAAGAAGGTGTCAGCTACAATCCCGAAGATCCAAACTACGACCTCTTCAAGCGCTCAATGGAAGTTTCCTCAAAACGCCTATTCCCAAACTTCACCTTTATCGATGCACCTTTCAATCTTAAATACTATAAAAAGGGTGATTACAATACTGAAATCGCTACCATGGGCTGCCGTACTCGTGTATTCTCATCCGTCTTCCCAGAATCAGACGGTATCGTCACTGGTCGCGGTAACAACTCATTCACTACTATCAACCTTGTTCGCCTTGGCATTAAGCACGGTATCGCCCTTAAAGAACGCAAAGAAGCTGACTGGACTGGCTTCTACAAAGAACTCGACGATCTCATGGATCTATGTAGAGACCAACTTCTCGAGCGTTACGAGTTCCAAGCTAACCAGCACGTCCGTAACTTCCCATTCCTCATGGGCGAAGGTAACTGGTTTGGTAGTGAAAAACTTAAACCAAATGACACTCTTCGTGAAGTCATTAAGCATGGTTCACTCTCTATTGGTTTCATCGGTCTCGCCGAAGCTCTAGTTGCAATGATCGGTAAACACCACGGTGAGAGCGAAGAGGCTAGGGAATTAGGTCTCGACATCATCACTCATATGAGTAAACGCTGTGATGAGTACGCTAAGAAAAACCACCTCAACTTTGGTCTTATCGGAACCCCAGCTGAAGGTCTCTCTGGTCGCTTCACCAAGATCGATCGCAAAGAATTCGGTACCATCAAGGGTGTAACTGATCGTGACTACTACACTAACTCCTTCCACGTCCCAGTCTACTACCCAATCTCAGCCTTTGAGAAAATTGAAATCGAAGCTCCTTACCACGCACTCTGTCCTGCTGGACACATCTCCTACATCGAACTCGATGGTGATCCATCACAGAACATTGACGCCTTTGAGGCTGTTATCCGCAAAATGCACGATTCAGGCATTGGCTACGGTTCAGTTAACCACCCAGTTGACCGCGACCCAGTCTGTGGCTTCTCAGGTATTATCGCCGACACTCGCTGTCCATCATGTGGTCGTGTCGAAGACGAAGTTCCATTCGAAAGACTCCGCCGTATCACCGGTTACCTCGTAGGCTCTCTCGAACGTTGGAATGATGGTAAAAAGGCTGAGGAACATGATCGCGTCAAGCACAATGTTTCCGGTACCTACACCAAAGCCCAAAAAGCCGCTCGTGAATGCGCAAAAGCAAACTCAGCAGCTGCTTTCGGTAAAGAATAAAGAACACCGACATTAAAAGTTAGGAGCAAGTCTCCTAACTTTTAATTATTAAATTAATAAGGAAAACTATGGCTCAAGAATTTGTCTCACCTGTCGCCGGCTCCAACAGTCAGTATCTCAGATTATCTGGACCTATCGAACATGACAGTATTGTTAATGGCTACGGACTTCGTGCCGTCATCTGGACCCAAGGTTGTTTCATTGGCTGCGAAGGTTGTCAAAATCAAGAAACTTGGGACCCTGAAGGCGGCGTCTTAGTCAGCGTAGAGGATATAAAAGAAGAACTTCGTCAACTCAAGGGCCAGACTGGACTCACCTTCTGCGGTGGGGAACCGTCAATTCAAGCTGCCGCCTGTATCGAGATCGCTAAATTCGTAAAAGAAGAACTTGGCTGGAATGTTTGGTCATTTTCTGGATATACCTACGACGAAATCAAAGCTAAAAACAACCTTCAATGGGAATTCTTTAAGACTTTAGATGCTCTTATCGATGGACCATTCGTTCTAGCCGAAAGAGATTTAACCCTTCGTTTCCGTGGCTCCCGAAACCAGCGCCTCTTACACCTTAAAGATGGCGAAATCACCTCCATTGAATAAAAGCTTTATCTAAAGAACATAAAAATAACCTCATAAAGAGGTTATTTTTTTCTTACTGCTTGAACTTAGATTTTATTCAGCAAGTCATTTGCTCGAACAATCATTTCATCAGACTCATCAGTCTTAATCACATAAATTGGCTTTGACCCGACAGCTGCAATATTACACTGCCTCTCATTCATATCGCCAGTATTTTTTGCTTCATCGATTGTAAAGCCAAGATACCCAAGTTTCTGCACCACTCGACGCCTAACATCATCAGACCTCTCACCAATTGTCGCAGTAAAAACTAGAGCATCTACTCCACCCAAAGAGGCTGCCATTTGACCAATTGCAGATTGTAAACGATAGATATATAGAGCATGTGCAAACACACCGCGTGAGTCACCTTCATCCCTTAACCTAATAATTTCGCGCATATCATCACTTTGGCCAGATACACCCAAAAGTCCACCCTGTTTATTAAGATATTTTTCAAGCTCATCATCAGTTTTTAGCCCTAACTCACGCTTAATTGCAAGCGCAGCAGCAACATCCATCGAGCCGGTCCTTGTTGCCATCATTACCCCCTCAAGTGGAGTATAGCCCATGGTCGTGTCATGTGATTTGCCATTATACACTGCAGTAATTGACGAGCCTGAACCAACATGGCAAACAATCATCTTTTCTTCCAAAATATCCTGTTCACGCATATATCTAGCAATCGAACCAACTGAAAGACCGTGATAGCCCCAGCGTTTAATATCATATTTATTAGCAACCTCCGTATCAATTGCGTAAGCCTTCATCAACTCTGGTCTTGAATTATGGAAACCAGAATCTGAAATTGCGATCACAGTGGTTTCCTTAAAAGTCTTCTTTAATTGCTCAATTTCATTAGCAATTACAGGTGCATGCAGTGGTGCTCTTGCTTTTGCGGTCTCAAGTTGAGCCAAACACTCTTCATCTACAATATGGTCTTCTGCAAAATAACTTCCTGGTGCGGCCACGCGGGCTAAAATTGCATCAAGTTTAGTAGGACCACCAATATACTGCTCGTCCACTAAGATTTTTTCCAGACCAGAAACCACCTCATTAAGAGTCGTAAATTTTGTTTCCGTCTTATTTTTAGTACCATCAGCTTTTTTCAGCGTATATACAATCTTGTCCCCCTCAAATTCAAAATGCAATGCACATAGAAAGTTACTACCACGATATAGAGCATATTTCCGAGAACTACTCCCAGGGTTAGTAATCAGAATTAGTCGATCGTTATTCATCATTTACTCCTCTTTTATATCATCATTATATCCTAAATATCTTTTTTATGCAGAGATTATTTAGCACTCTTGCATTTTGAGTGCTAAAACACTATAATTAATAGTAATTATGTCTACACAAAAAGATTATTATGAAATTTTAGGCGTATCCAAAAACGCATCCGATGACGAAATTAAGAAAGCGTATCGAAAACTCGCCTTTAAATACCATCCAGATAAAAATCCTGGTGATAAGGAAGCTGAAGCTAAATTCAAAGAAGCTACAGAAGCAAACGAAGTACTTTCCGACAAACAAAAGCGTGCGCGCTATGATCAATTTGGTCATGCAGGTGTAGGTGGAAATTCTAACTACGGCGGCGGCAATCCTTTTAGCGGCGGTAGCTACTCATTTAATGGTCAAAACTTCAATTTTGATTTTGGCGGAGATGGCAACATCGATGATATCTTCAGTACTCTCTTCGGCTTCGGTGGAGGGCGAACCCAAAGACGCCGTGGTGCAGATTATCGAACCGTCCTGACCGTCTCATTTGAAGAGTCAATTTTTGGTACCACCAAAACTGTTCAAGTTGACGGAAAAGAGATTAACCTAAAAATCCCGGCCGGTATCGATGATGGTCAATCCATTCGACTACGTGGACATGGTGGGCCAGCCCCTGACTCCTCTGGAGAAGCTGGCGATTTGTTAGTCCAAATTCGAGTTCGCCCTCATAAGACCCTAACGCGCGAAGGCTATATTATTCTTTCCGAACAACATATCTCCATGATCGATGCCGCTCTTGGTTGTGAAGTAGAAATTGAGACTATTGACGGTAAAATCACCATGAAGGTACCTGCTGGCACTCAATCCAGTACTCCATTTAAACTTTCCGGACACGGTATACCTATGCGTGGAGAGGAACGTGGCCCACATATCGTAAACATTATTGTCGATACTCCAACCAACTTATCCAAGAAACAAAAAGAATTACTTGAAGAGTTTCGCACCGCAAAAAAACGTGGTTTCTGGAATTAATTCTTATCCACAAACAGCCTTATGCTATAATTATCTAAGTAATGACGATTGAGAATACAGAAAACGGCAAGAATATAGCAAGCAAACAATCTCATCCCTTATTGATTTTTCTAGGACTTATTATTACCCCTTTCTTGGTAGTGGGAGCAACATTTTCTGTTTTTCAAACAAAACCAGTCTATGCTGAAGACTATGATCTAAACACAATAACTCATAAAAAGCTAAACGATTTAGAGAGGGGAAACATCTCCACTGGCTGCGCCTCGATTCAGGTTAGCCTGAGAAATCTACAAAAAAATGACTCAAAGACTCGTGTCCTCCTTGGTACTAGTTATCAAACACTCTTAACCAACTATTTTTCGCCCCTAAACATCCGTCTTATCAAAAACAATTTGCCAGATATTAATCTCAGTCGCATTCAAACTGAAATGTTCACTTCCCGTAATGATTTTACAAATCTTTTTATTACTTACAGTCAACATTTAGAAACACTCATCTCTCTAGACTGCAAAAATCAGCCTAATGAATTTTATTATGAGCTTGAAAATGTGCGTTTTTTACGAGAAAAGCTCGAAGACTCGGTTACAAAAACCAACAACATCGTTTCCTCGCATCTCCAATTGGTAGATCAGCTTAAGCATAACATGGCAATCAAAGATTCCGAGAACCAGAAAAAGGAGAATCAATGAATCACTTTACATCAAGAGGGGGTAAAGCTCTAATTCGATTAGGCATCATCTCCACCATAATTGCAATCGCAACAACCGGCCTGTCCTTATATCTCTATCACGCCAGTGGCGATATTTACATCGACCGTTCTCGACCTGGATTCCTCCCCGAAAAGCACGAAAATGAACAGTTCGACAATAATTCGTCTTATCGTTTTTCTGAAGAAGGCAAGATTAGCGAACAAGAAATTGAAGAGTATCTAGAGAATATTCGACCAATCATCAATACTATCAACGAGACTAAAAAACCTTTTTCCAAAGATAGCCTTTCTGATAAGTCGCTAGGTATTTCTAATTAGTCACCATCCCACAACCACACAAAACTAGAATCCACTAATATCTCACCTTTTGCATTCTCTACTACTATTCAATATAAGACTTTACAAAATCTATATTTTATTTTAGAATATATAAAATCTAGTATTATTATTTGAGTAGGGAGAATTTAAAATGGGGTCGCTAAGGGAAGCGCTATTAAAAAATGGCGTATTTTATTTTGAGAACGACGGCATCAGATATACAGTCGAAGGCGGAGCCGGTTGCTATATGGTTGTCAGAGATGCCAGTGGTATTGTTCGCTATCGTATCGAAGGTTCAGAGCTTAGCTCAGACCTAGTAGTACGCGACATTTCTTCCGGACTCGTGGCTTTTACTGTCAATTCAGCCTCCTTGTTCTAGAAACACTTTTGATGTCTTTTGCTATAATATACTTATGGCTATCATAATACCAATTGCAATTTTACTGCTTTTCTACTTATTCAAAAGACGTTTAGGTTCACCAACCCTAGCCTCTATCGCTGGGGCACTTATTTACAATCTCTTTATTGAAGATATTGTTCGCTTCACCTCAAGCTTTATTTCAACTATTCCTGGCTCCTATATCCAATTTTTCGTATTATGCTTTTTTATCCTTCTGCTTCCTCTTATTTTATATTTTCGCCAGTCACATAGCCATTCAACTGGTCTTTTTTACATTATTAAATGTCTCGGTTTGACCAGTTTTATTTTTATATTGTTGGCACCGCAACTGCAGTTGTTTTTGCCATTCGATCAAATAAGTACCAATATCTTGCATACCATCACTCCTTTTAATCGTTTGATTATCCTGCTTTGTTCTGTCTTCGCTTATCTTGATATTCTTTTTTCGCAAAAAGAAATATAAACAGGCAATTATTAAGTATAGATAGAAGAAACTTATATTATTTTTTGCCACCGTTACTGTCAAAATCTGTATCTCACTAAAAATTCCGATCAGCTTAACCTGTAACTCCAGAAGACTAATCCCTCCACTAAAAAGAAAATAGAGGTGTCCGTAAATCCAGAACGGCAAAATTCCAACCATTGCAATACTAAATAGAATCATCGGCATCAATGGCGATAATAATACCGTCATGAGAATAGATAACCACGAAAAGTGGCCAAAATAATACAAGATTATCGGTAGAACCATTAGATTAACAGCCACCGCTACAATCAACCCCTTTCGAAGATTAAACACGCTATCGACTTTAGCCAACATCGTTCTCAAATAGCCCTTCTTCTCCAAGCTTCTTTTTTTATTAAAACCTTTTCCAAACAAGAAACCCTCTATCAATGGATTAAGGACCAATATTCCAACATACGCCAGCATCGATAATTGCCAACCAATACTATTAATAAAATTTGGATTAATTAACAGCGTTATTGTAAACGTCAAAAATAAAATTCTACCTTTATCTAGTTTTCTTCCATAATAACTTGCAAAAATTTGACAAAAGACCACAATTGCTGCTCGCATTAGTGATGGGGTAGGCCCAATCATCATAATATATAACAGAACAAAAACTCCACAAAAATAGCTTTTCACTAATCTAGACATGGGCTTTAGTCCGTCGGATAGTATCTTTACCAAAACTACTAGATGCATTCCCGAAATCACGATTAAATGCGTTAAACCGATTTCGCTAATCTCTTCTTTTAGACTACTACTTAGGCCACTTTTATCCCCAACTAAGTATGCCACGGCCAAACCGCTTATTTTTGGATCGAGTCGATTATTTAAATTTGTCTTTATATAATCACGAAAACTATTTTCTTCCCGCGAACTCTGCAATTTGTCATCTTTAAACTGATATTTTGTCTCGGCAGGAGATCTACAACTCACCCTCAAAAAAGTTATTATTGCAATTACAATGATTATTATTTTACTAATTTTATTCACCATAAAACCTCATTTAATTTCCGCCCCAAACTTACTTCATTAGCACAGTATTATCAAGACTCTTTTGAAAAAATCCTCACAAATCTTTGTAGTAACAGAGAGAAAAATCTTTATCATAAGCAAGATATTTTTAATCAACATAAGCAAGATATAAAATAGCAGCCATAAACTCTTTCATATTTCTCATTAGATTCATATTAATAGACCTACTCTTAAAACTTGCATTCTCTCCCCCTACGATATAAGCTAGATGTAATGAGAAAAAAAGAACCCAGAATTGCCACACCAAAAATCCCCCTCCGTATTGACGACTTTGCCACCACGGGGCAGGGAATTGCTACCCTAAATTCAGAGCTCATCATTAATCAGCAGTCTTATTCCGAACTAGTCGGCGTCAAGGTTTTACTCTGGAATGCACTTCCGGGAGAAGTAGTTTCCAAATTTCAAATTGTCACCCAAAAGCCACATTTTATTGAAGGAATCGCCATTGAATTTGAAAAGCAATCTGAATCCCGCGTTGTGCCGCAAGACAAACAATTTCTCTCAACTTCCCCCTGGCAGATTCTAAATGATCAAGCCGAATTATTCGCCAAATCCAATATCTTAGTTTCTCTTTTTACCCATCTCGATAAAACTCATCCCATCAATAAAGATTTGATTCTAAATATTCCTATTCACCAATCACCGAAAAATTATTTCTATCGCAACAAGATGGAGTATTCACTTTATTATAATCACGACACCGAAAAAATTCAGCTCGCCGTACATTATCGCGGTTCCCATCGTAAAATGCCTATTACCAGCTCTTCTCTTGAATTGCCAGCCATCTTTACCCGTGCCAGTCAAATTATCGATGAGTTAAATCGAACCAAACAAGAGGCCCGTTCTTTTCAGTCATTACTTCTTCGTGCCAACCAATCCGGCGAAGTTAGCGGTGGACTCCTTGAAAACGGTAAGCCCCATCCAGTCTTTCCGAACCTGACTGACACTCTCCTTGGCAACACCTACTCCTACTCACCTGGTGGCTTTTTCCAAATCAATTTACCTGTCTATGAGGCTGCTCTACTACAAATTAAGGCCTTCCTCGAAGACTCTACCTCTGTTTTAGATCTTTACGCGGGTGTTGGGACCATTGGCTTATCGGTCACCAGAGACAAAGCACTTACTCTTGTGGAAGTAAACAAGTCCGCCTATGAAGAGCTCGCCGCTAACTCCACCCGTGTAATCCACGCCACGAATAATCAGCTCATTCATCCAATTCTTGCCAAATCCGAAGAAGTCTTAGACCAAATTTCCGCCGATGCAAGCGTAATTCTTGACCCACCAAGAGCTGGCTGTGACCAAAAACTCATTCAAAAACTCTGTGAAGTCCAACCTCAAAAAATAGTCTATCTATCCTGTAATCCAGCTACGCAAGTTCGCGACCTCTCTAGTCTACTCCAAAATTACGATATTCAATCCATTCAAGGCTTTAATTTCTTTCCACACACCCCCCACATCGAATCTTTGGTTTTATTAACACTTAAATAAGGAGTCTTATGCCACTCAATCAAAAACAGCAAGAAGCAGTCGAATATCTAGATGGACCTCTTCTAGTTTTAGCCGGTCCAGGCACAGGTAAGACTCAACTCCTTTCTAAAAAAGTTGAATATATTCTTCAAAATACTGACACCGACCCAAGTATGATTCTATGTATCACCTACACAGAGGCCGGTGCTGAAAATATGAAAGAACGCTTACGTAGCATGATTGGTCAAGCCGCTGACAAGATTGATATTATGACCTTTCATGCCTTTGGTCAAAAAATTCTCGGTCTTTATAATCAGTTTGCCACAGAACCACAACGTAGCTTCACTGAGCCCATCGAGGAAATTATTCAACTCAAAATCATTGAAGAACTACAAGCAAATCTTTTTTGCCACAGAACCACAACGTAGCTTTAATGAGCCCATCGAGGAAATTATTCAACTAAAAATTATTGAAGAATTACAAACAGATCTTCCTAACTCCTATTTACTAAAAGCTGAACAAAAGCAAAAAAATTTACTCAGTCTTATCGCTAAAATCAAAGTTTCAAAGGTTTCGCCGGCAGAGCTCAGAACTATTGTTAAGCAAAACCAGCAAGATATCGAAATTCTAAACAAAGAACTTGCCCCCATCTTGCAGTATCTTCCAGATAAAGCCTCTGGCAAAAATGCCTATACTAAACTAGCCGAAACCGTCTACCTCCCACTGCTACAAAAGCTTGGTGAACTCAAAACCGATCAGCCAATCGTGGGTCGTATTTACTCTCTTTTTGATGTTTTTTATGAAAAAATTTATTCATTTATTGAAGAGCAAGCCAGCTCAGAAAAACCATCGGTAAAGAATATCAATAACTTTATTAAGAAGTATTTTTCAAAAGACAAAAATGGTATCTTTAAATTTTCCGAACTAGCTAGCAATCAACGCCTTTTGGAATTAGTTGAACTTTATGAAAAATATCAAAGCTATCTTCAAGAACATGGATATTTTGACTTTAACGACATGATTGAGATGCCTATTAAGTATCTTGAAGATGATATTGATTTTCGCCGCAAAATTGCTCAGAATTATTTATACATCATGGTTGATGAATACCAAGATACGAACCCTTCACAAACTCGATTACTTGAATTAATCGCCGACGAACAAGAGTCTCCTTCCGTAATGGCTGTTGGCGACGACGATCAGTCAATCTTCGAATTTCAGGGAGCTAAAGCCAGTAGCCTTATTTATTTCAAAAATCATTTTAACGCAAAAGTAATTGTTCTCACTGAGAACTACCGCTCTACAAGTGAGATTCTTCGCTTCTCACGCAAAATTGCTGATCAGCTAGACGAGAGTTTCATTAAAAATGAAGCTATGCAACGTAGTCTTCATGCAGAAAATCAAGTGACTGAAGATCTCAAGAAAGAATTAACTTCCGTACGTAACTCCGACATCCTAAAAAACAACCTTGAAGACTTCTTGTTTGAACAAATATTTTACTCAGCAAACCAGGTAGAAAATGAGGACACAGACTCTAAGCAATCATCACAGCTGAATAAATCTATTACTCAAAAAACTTTCATTGAAAGGCATCAATTTATTAACCAAGACGCTGAATATAATTGGATCGCCGGGCGGGTACATCAACTCATCCAGGCTGGCACAGATCCTTCCGATATCGGTATTCTTTTCCCAAAACATAAATATGCCACTGCCTTAATTCCATATCTACGCAAATACCCCGAAATCGACCTCGCTTACGAACGCACCGAAAATATTTTAGAAAATGAACAAATCTATGAATTGCTAACCCTCTGTAATTTTATTTATCAACTTTCTGAAGGGGAAAACCCCAGCTATATGTTACCCGAAATCCTTTCCTTCAATTTTTGGGGCATCCCTAGCGAAGACATGATTCTTGCTTTTTGGGGTATTCCTAGCGAAGATATGATTCTCGCCGTTCAATCCATCCATCGCCATAAACGTCCAGCGCTTGAAATTCTGCAGAATTATCTCGATAATCCATATTTTGCTGATCTCGCTGCCTTCTTTGCCGAACTAGCTAAACTGTCCCTGACTCTACCACTTGAATTCTTGCTTGATATAATTTCTGGAATCTCACCAATCGAAATCACCGTTAATCAACAGACCAAAGCTTTCACTTCTCCTTTTCTTACTTTCTACTCAAAAGATTTATATTCCAAAAATACTTTTGATTTTTATAATCGCCTGCGTCTACTTCGCAACCGCCTTCTCTCTCGTACCAAAAAAGATAAGCTACGCCTTGCTGACCTCGTCCAGCTTGTTGATGATTACAAAAAGACTGAAACCAGCATTACTGAACAAACTTTTTATCGAGATTCCGACAAGGCCGTTAGCCTTATGACTGCCCATAAATCAAAAGGACTAGAATTTAAGCATGTCTTCTTGATCAATCTTACAGCCTCCGCATGGGATAGCTCAGGAGGACCGAATGCCCTTACTCTCCCCCTAAATCTTGAAGTTATCGGTGACGCTCGCAATACCCAAGACGGCAAAAAACGACTTCTCTTTGTCGCTATCACCCGTGCTGCCAAAACCCTTACTATGACCAGTCCAAAGTATGCTGATGACGCAGAAAAAGAAAACAAACCCCTCTCCTTTCTCGATGAAAAAGTTATTCAAACCGATGACCAATCATATATTTCCTCCCCATTTATTCCAACCGGTCGGGTTATCGAACATAACGAAATGCTCTCTGATGACGAAAAGGTCTCGGCTATACGTCGTATTTGGTTAAATAAATTACTCGATCCATCCGAAAAAATCGAACCCCTCCTAAAAGAGCGCGTAAAAGATTTTCGGCTTTCTGCCTCCCATATTTCATCATTTATTCGTCTCACTTATGGCGGACCACTGAATTTTTACCTTAATAGTATTATTAAGGCACCTAGTGAGCCAACTTCATTAAATATTGCTTACGGTAATTTAATCCATAAAGTATTCGAGGAGATAACCAAAAATCAGCTTACTAAAGAAGACGCTATTTTACTTTACACCACAGAGGCCAAAAAACAGGACTTACTAGAAGAAGACATTAAAACCTTGATTGAGCGTGGTGAAGATGAATTGCCTCTAGCGATTGATGAATACCAATCAATCCTACGAAGCCCCGGCGCTAAGGCTGAAGTTGATTTTAGCAATGAACATCTCATTTTTGACGGTATTCCAATTACTGGAAAAATTGATCA
>NZ_PRLL01000007.1 GCF_004138405.1 Candidatus Nanosyncoccus nanoralicus | reverse complement strand
GTCTGGTCAGCACGAATGGCTGAGGCAATGGCCTGAATAGTTGATGGATCAAACTGTGTAATAAGGAGCATCGTGGCATCACCAGCGGTGACATTGGCCACCTGATTTAGTGGCATATATTGACCGTAGGCTTCAACCTTAATACTACCTAGCATGTCTGGGTGGGCGCGTCCGGTGCGAACTTTTTGCATTTCTGACTTAAAACGCTCGATGATGGCTTCCATGGCTTGTTGATATTCAATATGATCAAACATAATTTTCCTTTATTTTTCTTATTTCTATAATATCACAGGGGAGACTAATCTCGTAGCAGCTGCTTAAATTCTTCTATGGAGAGAATTTTAGTTTCACTGGTTCTGCGATTAGTGATTTCAACTGAGTTATTTTCAAGCGTTTTATTTGAGACTACAACGCGATAAGGAATACCCATAAGCTCTGCGTCAGCAAATTTTTCACCTGGACGGAGCTTGCGGTCGTCGAGAAGGATACTGCTAGAGTATTCTTTATGAAGGATATTAGTAAAATCTTCTCCTTGATCACCAATACCAATTAAATAGTATTTGAAAGGTGCAATATTTTCTGGCCAGACTAGACCTTTGTCATCAGCAAATTTTTCAGCAATTACGCCCATGACACGTGAAACACCGATGCCGTAGCTTCCCATAAAAACGGTCTTCTTGATACCGTCTTGGTCGTCAAACTTTAGATTGATAGGCTCGGAGAATTTATAGCGTAAGGTGAAAATATTTCCAACCTCTGCTGCAGTGGTGGCAGTAAGATCTTCGCGTTTAACGCCTAGATCATTTAAAACTTCGTCATTCATAACCTCTTCGTTAATGGCAAGAGTTTTGTCCTGATTGAGATAAATAGTATCTTCACCGACTGGGAGAACGGTCTGATATTCATGGCTATATTTAGCAAAGGCGCCGCCGGAGGCGTAGGTTTTGTAGGTGCAGTCACCGAGTCCAAGTCGTGTATAGATCCTCATATAGGCTTGGTCGACTTGGTCATAAAATTTCTGATGTTCAGTTTCATCAACGCTAAAACTGTAGAGATCTTTCATGAGAAACTCGCGGGTACGTAAGATACCAGATTTAGCGCGTAACTCGTTTCGATACTTTGTTTGGAACTGGTAGACGTAGACCGGAAGATCCTTATAGGATGAAATGAACTTAGTCATCAGATTGGTAATCGGTTCTTCGTGAGTTGGAGCAAGACCTAATTCCCCTCCGGCGTTAAGTTTGGTTTTAAACCAGACGTCAATGACTTGATCACTCCAACGCTTTGTTTTAACCCATGGTTCAGGGTTTTGCAAGGCGGTCATTTGAAATTCTTGACAGCCCAAACTGTTTAATTCTTCACGAATAATATTTTGAATTTTATTTAAGGTAATGAGACCCAAGGGGAGAAAATCGTAAACTCCTGCCATTTCTTTATGAATATAACCTGCGCGAATCAGCAACTGAGCGTTGCGGGCAGTCTCTTCCTTTCCTACTTCGCGGAAGGTTTTGATAAAAGATTGACTTAATTTCATTTTTCTCACCTTTCTCTTAAATATCAATGGGTTGATTATAGCATAGAGCTTGACTTTTATAATACTTACGTGTATTTTATTAAGCATGAAAAAAATAGTAAACTTGACTAAAGACGGTAAGGCAGAGCTTGAAAAAGAGCTAAAGAGATTAATTGCCGAACGTCCTGTGGTTGCCGATCGCTTAGCTTATGCGAGGTCGTTTGGTGACTTAAAAGAAAATCAAGAGTATACAGACGCTCGCGACGAACAGCGACAGATCGAGACAAGGATTTTGGAAATTGAAGATATTTTAAAGAGTGCCAAAATTATTGAGGCTGGAAGCTTTGAAAAAGTAGCTGTGGGAGCAAAAGTAAAAATCAAAATTTTAGGCAAAGAACATGAGTATACTGTGGTCGGTGAAGTGGAAGCTGATCCGCTCAACGGTAGGATCTCGGATATTTCACCAATTGGTAAAGCCTTAATGGGTAAAAAAGTTGGTGATAAATATACATTACCAAATGGTAATGAGGGCGAAATCCTAGCTATCTCCTAATTCTTTAAAAAAATAACGCAGAGGGCGTTATTTTTTATTAGAAGAAGATATTTTTAAAGAACTAGAAGCCTAGAATATACATAAAATAAAAGGCAAGACCATTTTTTATCATATGTAAGAGAATACTGGCGTAAATAGTGCCGGTGAATTCACGGAGTCCGCAGAGAAATAGGCTGAGAGCAAAAACGTTTACTCCAACATTCCACTGACCATGCATGACGCCAAAAAGAATAGAAACAATTAAGATGGCCGGGACAAGGCTAACTTTTTTGCGGATTTTGCCATAGAGCCAACCGCGGAAGATAAGTTCTTCAAAGATAGGGGCGAGAATAACAAGTGAGATGAAGGCAAAAATGCGATCAAAACCGACCAGATAACGAGAAAAACCAACATCTTGGACTTGATTAACTTGAAACCAGGGGAGGTTTTTGAATAAATCTAGAATTAAGCCGGAGACGATAATGTAGAGAAAGAAAGAAAGAAGACTGAGTAAGATATCGAGAGAGGTGGGGAGATCGATGAGGCCGAGAGTTTTTTTATCAGTTTTCCATAGATTAATTAATTTTTGAACCCAGTTTAATTTTTTCTTTGGATCGTGGTTTTTTAATATTAAAGAAGGAAGAAGAGCTAAGATAATAAAAGCTAGAATGTAGGCAAGTGCTGTGTAAAGGGTGGTGATGACAGGGGTTTTAAAGGCGTCGTAACCCAGCGTGTAAATTATTGTGTAGCCGACAACGATTTCGCCAAGAAAAGAAATCGAAAAAGTGGAGGCGAGATAATAGATGATTAGGGGTAGATTTTTGATTTGGTTGAAAAAACGCTGCAATCCTTTTTCTTTTCGAGGCTTTAGTGAAATAGATGATTGCATAGGACTCCTATTTGGCAATTTTAATAATATCAAGAATGGTAATTAAAAGACTAAGTGCAATTAAGGCTAAGAAAGCGCGCCCGACGATTTTTTCCTCAGTCTGTTTTTTAAGCTTTTTACCACGCAACTTGAAGAGTCCAATTAAAAACCAACGACCACCATCGAGAGCTGGAATTGGAAGGACATTCATACAGGCAAGAGAGATGGAAATCACGGCGGCTAAGAAGGCGAGATTGGTTGGACCGGCACTTGTGAAGGCTGGAAAGAGTACGCCGATAATGCCAACAGGCCCGGAAACTGAATCTCCAACTTTACTGATTTGCTTTTTTCCCTCTTCTTTGGTTTGGTTGTTACCACTAAATTGCCTGATGACTCCTTGGAAGATATTCTTGACAAGTTCACCAAAGCCTTCGAAGGTTTTGGTGGTGATTTGTGTAGTGGTACCAATACCAACAAGGGGGGCCGACCAAGTGTAGCGGGTTTTGGCTTCTGTAAAATTGGGTTCTAAGGCAATGCCGAGGGCTGGCTGATTATTTTCGCCGGAGCCGAGATTTGCAGTGGCAGTATATTCTTGCTCGGAATCAAGATTCTTTAAGTGGTAAATAACGGTTTGGTTTTTGTGGGAGTTATTAAACTCTATTACCGATTGAGAGTTGGCTGGTTGAATTTTCTGATCGCTGTTTTGTTCGGACATACTAAGGATCCGGGAATTTTTCTTAATGCCAGCTTTTTCGGCGGGAGAATTTTCAAGGACTTTTGAGATGATGACAGGCTGAGTAGTTCTTTTTGCGTCGCTTTGAATTGAGAATTGATTAGGTAGAAATTCCGGCATACCAGTCCAGGCTAGAATAGTGAAGATAATGATAGCTGTTAGCCAGTTCATGACCACACCGCCGAAGAGAATTTGTGTTTTTTGCCAAAAATTAGTGGCGCCAAAGGTTCCCTTCTTAGTGTCGGCTGCAGATTCGCCGTCCATGGCGCAAAAGCCACCGATTGGGAGATAGTTAAGACTAAAAATTAAGTATTTTTGAGGAGTTTGATATTCAGCTTTTGGAAATGGGAGCCAATAGTATCTTTCTTTATCACTAGTTTTGGCGTTCTTAATTTTTGCCAGTCTTTTTTGTAATTTAGCTTGATTTATCTGCTTTTTACCTTCCTCTGAGAGATTTTCGAGGTAATTTTCAACCTGGCTGGCTGGAATATGAATCCAGGCAATGGCGCGTGGAGGAAAACCAATGCCGAACTCGTTGACTTTAACGCCATTTTTCTTGGCAGTGAGAAAATGTCCTAGTTCATGAAGGACAACAAGAGTAGTTAATACGATAAATCCAATCAAAATCCCAAAAAATATATTCATAAGTAATATATTACCATAACTCGGGTGGAAGATAAAAAAATAAACCCCGTAGGGTTTATTTTTTAGAGTTGACTATTCGTTTACGCCAAGCTCGATACGTTTGAACTGACGAATGGTGATATTTTCACCAGTCTTAGCGATCATCTCTTTAATGAATTCAGCAACAGTTTTTGAATCATCAAGGATGTATGGCTGAAGCATAAGAACCTTATCAGCAAAAGCTTTCTTGATTTGACCTTCAATGATCTGATCCTTCATGTTTTCTGGGCCCTTGAAGTTTGCTTCGAATTCAGCAGCTTTTTCGTTGTAGGCAGCTTCTGGGATGTCAGCTTCGGAAACGTAAAGTGGATTCATAGAAGCAATCTGCATGGCTATTTTATGAGCAAGCTCTTTAAATTCGTCGGTATTAGCAACGAAGCTAGTTTCGCAGTTAACTTCGACGATGGCGCCAAGACGGTTGTCATGAATGTAAGAAGAAACGATGCCTTCACGAGTTTCGCGGTCGCCGCGTTTTTCGGCTTTTGTAAGGCCTTTTTCGCGCATAGCTTTAAGGGCTTTGTCAAAGTCGCCGTCGGCTTCGACAAGAGCTTTTTTAGCATCAGTTAGACCAACGCCAGATAATTCTTTGAGTTTTTTGATTGCATCAATGGTAATTTCTGCCATTTTATACTCCTTTTATTTATTGTTTTGCTTGTTTGATAGCTTCAACGAAGTAGCCGAGAATTAATTTTTCGGTCTTAGTGGAATCATCATTGGCTGGAATAATAAAGTCGATGTCGGTTGGGTCGATATTGGTGTCGCAGATAGCAATGACTGGAATCTTAAGGGTTTTAGCTTCTTTGATTGCATTCTTGTCTTCGCAAGCATCGGTAACGATGATAAGACTTGGCTGATCAGTCATTTCTTTAATACCGCCGTAACGAGTATTGAGGACTTCGATTTCTTCCTGGAAGCGCTGTACTTCTAATTTGGAGTAGCGAGCTTCAAGTTCGCCAGACTGCATGCGACGCTCAAGGTCTTTGAGCTTCTTGATTTGACGATTGACGGTTTCGACGTTGGTAAGAGTACCACCAACCCAACGCTCGGTGACGTATGGCATATCAATAGACTCGGCAATTTCTTTAACGATGGATTTTAGTTGCTTTTTGGTGCCGACGAAGAGAATTTTCTTGCCTTCTTTGGCAACTTTCTCAACGATAGGAAGAGCGCGTTCGATACCCTCGACGGTCTTCTCAAGGTTAATAATGTGAGTGTCTTGGCGCTTGCTGTGGATATATTCAGCCATTTTTGGGTGCCAACGTGAGGTCTTGTGACCAAAGTGTGCTCCAGCTTCGAGGAGCTCTTTCATGTCGATCTTAATAGACATGTTTTCCTTTCCCTTCACTTCGCTTTTGTTTCAGGAAAACGCGCGAAGTTGTTTCATTAAAATTATTAATACCTTTATTATACTATATTTTGGTGTTTTGTATAGAGGTAAAGACAATAAGCGTCAAGAGTTTAGTATAACCTTATTGACATTATATCAAATATATGATATAATTTAAACATAAGCTTGAAGTGAAACACGAAGAGCTTATAGTGACTACCTATAGGTAGTTTGATTAAAAATTTGAGTTGAGCAGTGACTTTTCTGCGTACTCCTAAGCGGTATAAGATGACAAGATATTTTTCGTGTTATCTTATACCGTTTGGGGGAGAATCCGAGCGGATGTTTGACCATTGGACGTGGTGTCCATTGGATATATAAGCCGGCGGGCAATATACGCGAAAGGAGATACTTATGGCAACAACTACTTTGGTTATAAAGAGCGGACAGATTATTGATTATTCTGATAGATATTTTCATTCTCTTTCTGAGGATGGAAAGATATATTCCGGCAACGGCTGGGATGTCGAAATCAAGGAAGGCCGTAATGGCCGACCTGGCAGAATAATCTGCCACGCCGAGAGGGTTTACTCTTACGGCCCGGCGGTGTGCCACCGTGAGTTTAAGTTGCAGGATGGCACTTTAGGTCTAGCTGGAGGTAATATCACCTCCAGGTATGCCTACTTCAGGTCAGATAATTTTACAAAGTGGCTGAAGGAAAATGGCATACAGGCCATACGTCGACAGAACCCAAATATTACTTACAGGTCTTCTAATCCTGTGAGTGACTTTTGGAGTCACAATCTCATCATCGATACTGATGGAGAAACAGAATACAGTGAGGACCTTAAGTCCATTACTGTGTCTGGTGCAACCTATGCCAAGGTTGCTCAAAGATATTGTGACGGTATCGGCTGGCGCACAAGGGAGGCGATTTTATATACAGAAGTAAAAGACGTAAAGTCTCTCTTTTGATCACCTCTCCTAATCAATTCATGTACATTACTTACCCTCGGATTATATCCGGGGGTTTTCTTTTGTATAAAAACTGACTAGCCTTTTTAATAACTTTACAATTTAAGGATAATCTGATATTATTTTGGGTAATTATGAGTAAAAAAGAATTACATCCAAAAGATTATCGTTTTGTAGTTTTTTCAGATGAGGCAGCGAATTTCTCTTTTCTAACCAAATCAACTGCAAAAAGCGACGAAACGGTTAAATGGACTGACGGAAATGAATATCCATTAGTAAAGGTACAGATTTCCTCAGCTTCACACCCATTCTTCACTGGCGAAGAGAAGATTATCGATACCGAGGGTCGCGTTGATCGCTTCAAGGCTCGTGCTAAGAAAGCTGAAGAGCGCAAGGCTGCTCTTTCAAATAAGGCTAAAAAAGCTGAAAAAGAAGCCGAAAAGAAAGCCGCTAAGGAAGAATAATCTAGATAAAATAAAGATGGAAAAACCATCTTTATTTTTTTGTCTATTCCCTGTTATAATAGTTATACGGGTCTTTAGCTCAGTTGGCTAGAGCGTACGATTCACATTCGTAAGGTCACTGGTTCGAGCCCAGTAAGACCCACCATTCCGAATATAAAGCCCTTTTTCAGTCGTTTTCTCCCTGTAAATCTCGGTTAAGTCCCTTGCAAATTTCTGTGGTTATTTTTTAGCCGGTTTTTCCAATTTTTCGAGTCACAGATACGGCTTGACCTCTATAAATTTCCTAGTTAAAACCTCTTCCATTTTTTTATATATATCGACTTTGTTTTCTATTAGCTTCGCTATGGGTCCGATGGCTTGCAGTATTACTCGGCGTTTACCTGCCGTTTCGGCTGCTTGCATTTTCTCTTTAGGGCTTCTAAGGGTTTTAAGCGTTTTGCCTATTACTTCGTACCATTTCTTGTTGTGCTCCTGCGCGTCTTTGCTTACCTGCTTAATTTTTCTATACGTTTTCGTAGTTGGCGGTCTTTTGTTTCAAATAAGTCATCATATACCATTCCTCTAAGGTTCATATCTAGTAATCTGCTTCTTTTTTTTCGCATTCTTTTAGACTAGTATGTTGCATTTCGGCTCGGTCGTAGCGTTCTTCAATTTCTTGCTCAGGGGTTTTCTTTAGCATTTGCATAGAATATTCATATAGAAGCGGATGAATTGTCTAGCTATCTAGTAGAATCAATAGTATAAATATTGTATTTTCCCATATGAGAACACATAAAGTCGTTCAGGCAAAAAGCAATGTCCTCTATACAGGCAATTGCGTCTATATCGTCAAGATTTTTAAACTCAACGATTTTATCATCAGTGATACCGATATGTTTGAGTTTATTAGCTCGACTATATGTTACACCATATCCCTAGATAAAATCATGTTCGCAAAGACTCTTAAATAACGACTGGAGACGTATTGTATTGCAAGTTAAGAAATTTGTGTAGCTTTGCAATAAAACCATCTAAAAATCGCTTAAGATACGCTCTGGACATTTTGTGAAAAAATGCTTTATATTTTTCATAGTTAGCTGCAAATTTTTGTTTAATTATGAAAACCAAAAAACCATCACCATTATGAAATACCTCGATACTGACAGTGAGTGCCATTTTGAGATTATTGATGATTTGCAGTTTTCAAATCTTGAAGACGGGTTTAATTACCTTGCTAGACTAGAGTGTCAACTCTGGACTGACGGTGAAATAGTCAAACACTTATGGACTAAAACTTCTAATTGTTGTGAGACGGTTTAGGTGCGACTCTATATTACGAATTTCAGACGACATTTTGGTAAGACTTCACTATTGCTAACAAATTCGGACTTGAAGCAGTTAAGGACACTTATGAGAGGACTAGATAAGAATGGGGGCGCCGATCGCGTATATAGTACGAGCTTTCGATGGTGTTCAACCATAAGTGTTGGTATTATCATGGGCAAAATAACATCTTGAGTAAGCTTTATTTTGACCTTTGGGCAGAGTATCACGATTGCGTACTTGACAACTGGGAAGGAGAAGATTTGCAGTGCTATCTGCGAATAATGGATTAGGTATGGTGATTATCGAGGGGAAACGAATCTATCAATACTTGCGAAATATTTGGCAAAGAATCGTACCTACCTCTGATGGATGAAGAATTGTTTGTCCTTAGAAAATATCTAATTAAAAGTGACTACATGCAAAACTGGCTCACCACCCTGAATAGGTGTGAGCGCAAGTTTATCAAGAGCGGCTATTGCCCTAAATGTCAAGAGCTAATCTTTGGCAATGATGAAACAAAGCGGATTTATTGAAGTCAACTATTCGTCGATTTCTAACTTTATAATTCCGCTTTTTTCATGGAGTTTTCCGAAAAAAATACCTGCGTATTTATTGTCATTCTTTGACTTAAGATACGCTTCAAAGAGTGTTTTAACCGAGATAACTGCAATCTCCTGCGAGGTGGCATATTTAATTAAATTTTCTGGTAGATAGTTGTCGGACCTTTCGTCGGGCTTTTTACCAATCTCGTTAGATACGATGAATAACCCTTTATACTCTTTGCCAACGTCAGATAAATCTTCTACCCAGTCTCTAACTTGTCTAAGGCCATTCTTGTCTACCATCTGCTTAGAAGTGCTTTTAATCTCGACAGCAAAATGCGCGCTACCGTAAGAAAAGCTACAGTCTGCGGCATTCTCGGTGTTATTCTCGTCATCGTTTTCAATAGATGCACCCATAGATTTCAAGACTCTTTCGATGCTCTTTTCTAGTGGCTTATCGCTTTTCCAAAGTATTTCTATTGGCTGGCGTTCGTTTTCTAGCTCTTGAATTAGAACATTTTTCTCATTTGTAAGGTCGGCTATCTTGGAACCGATCTGTTCAAGTCTATCGTCGATGTCTTCCTGACTAGGCACCTTAATATTTTTCACCCACTCAGGCTCTGGTTTTTCGTTGCCTAAGTATAATTCTAGAATTTCCGACACCATATCATTTTGATCCATCCCATAGATTGGCGGAAGCAAATAGATATCTCCAAAAGATGGAACGGTATTATCTTTGTGATATAAATAGGGAGATGGCATTTTTGTAAAAGGCTCGAGTTTTGCCGCTAAAATTTTGTCGGCGCGATTTTTCAGTAGAGGAATAAGCGTACCTGCCATCTCATAGCCACCTACACCGGAACACCATTTTAGTTGAACATGGCTCGATATAGTAATATTCTCACCCAAGAAATATGAATAGCTTTTTACTTTTTCCAAATATTTCAGAAAAGTTCGGTCGCCTGTTTTCTCGCGCGTTACAGTGTTGCCATTCCTTATTTCAGAAGAAACAGAGAAGCCAATTAAATTCAAAATACTCTCTTGTTTTACTGTAGTATTTGGGTTTCCAACTACTATAATGAAAGTTTCAGGCTTTTTGAGAACATCGTAGATAATGTCTGGAGATATAGAATGATGCTCGAAAACTCCGCGCATTGAACTAACGTTGTATGAATTTAGATAGTAGTCCGACATATCGAACACTATACCATCATAATCGCGCAGATTTATTAAACCCAACTCATTGTCACACCAAGAGACGATGTCGACTTTAAGATTAGAGATATTGACTTTGTTGCACTTTGTAGATATTACTAAAACTTTCATTGCGAGTCCTCTGCAATTTTTACTCGTACATTCATTAGCATTGGTAGTAACCAGTCGCGGAGAGAGATGAGTCTTGTGTTTTCTTTTCTGAGCATATCGTTTTGGGAGAGGCATGAACTAATAGTGTCAGAGTATTTTTTAAGGATAACTTCATCTGGAACTATTAGCTTAACATTTTTAACGCCATAGTTACTAATTGCTTCGCCAATCTTTTTGTTCATACATTTGTTATAACATATAAACGTCAAAACGTCTAAACGACAACACGATAGCAATTTTTATGGTATAATATCGCTATTGGGGGCAGCCAGCTACTCTTCGTATATGCGGTGTTAGAGTTTCTCCTCGATGTCCTCTTTATACGCGAGTAAAACCTGGTTAATTAAACCCCACCAAAATAAAATATGCAAGAAAAGATAAAAAGTTTGATTGAAGAAGCTGAAAAGATTACAGTTTTTTTGGCTGATCCGAATGCTTATATGAGCGAGGATTTTGCTTCTAAATCAAAACGTTTATCTGAAATTAATGAAATTATAAATATTGATAAAGAAATTAAGCAGTGTGAAGCTCATATTAAAGATGCTGAGGAGCTATTAAGTGATGTGGAACTTTCTGAGATGGCGAAACTCGATATTGATGAGAACCAGGCGAAGATTGAGAATTTGACCGCTAGTCTTGAAGAAAAATTAATTCCTAGGGACCCTGATGATGATAAGCCTGTGATCATGGAAATTCGAGCTGGGGCTGGTGGTGATGAGGCTTCCCTATTTGCAGCCGAGCTCTATCGTATGTATTTGCGCTATGCGGAAAAACATGGCTTAAAGACTGAATTGATGTCTGAAAACGCCAATGAGGCGGGTGGAATTAAGGAAGTAGTAGTAAAGATTTCTGGCGAAAGGCCGTTTGGCAGTCTTAAATTTGAGGGTGGTGTGCATCGAGTACAACGTGTGCCGGTAACCGAATCTCAAGGGCGAATCCATACCTCAACAGCTACTGTCGTCGCTCTACCGGAAGTTAAAGAATCAGAAATCGAGATTGACGAAAAAGATCTTAGGATCGATATTTACCACTCGGGTGGGCATGGTGGGCAGTCGGTTAATACGACAAACTCTGCAATTCGAATTACACACTATCCTTCCGGTCTCGTTGTGGCAATGCAAGACGAACGATCATTGAGGCAGAATAAAGAGAAGGCAATGATGGTGCTCCGCACACGCCTAAATGACATTAAACGCGCAGAACAGGCGGCGAATGCTTCGGCAGCACGAAAGTCATTAATTGGTACTGGCGATCGTTCTGAGAAAATTAGGACTTATAACTTTCCGCAAGACCGCGTGACCGATCATCGAATTCATTATTCGCGCTCGAATATTAATGCGGTAATGGACGGTGATCTCGATGATATTTTAGCGGAGCTTAAAAAATACGAGATGCAAGCAATTCGTGACGAAAACGGTATTACGGAGTAAGGGGCTAAATGGCGTTAACGATTAAAAGATGGCTAACGCAGGCAAAGACTTTAGTTAATCCAATTGATGCGGAATTGATTTTAACTAATGTATTTAAGGCGGCCGATCGGACTTATCTCGTGACGCATGAGGAGTCGGTTTTGTCGGATAAAGAGAGGCAAACCGCAGACCGGATGCTGAGTTTGCGCACGCAGCACGTGCCACTCGCCTATATTACTGGCGAGAAGTGGTTTTATGGTCATAAATTTAAGGTGAATCCAGATGTCTTAATCCCTAGGCCTGAAACTGAGGTGATGGTTGATCTCGCGGTACGGCTTTATAGTGATATTTTAAAAAAGAAGATTGAAACTTTTGACTTATTGATTAAACAGAAGTTCGGCGCCATTGAGCCAAGTTGGCCAGACAATCCGGTAATAAAAGAAGAATATGCTAAGTTAAAAACGGAAATTATGTCGCCAGTACTGATTTTTGAAGTTGGGGTAGGTTCTGGTTGCGTATCTGTTTCAACGGCACTCGCTTGTCCTAATGCAGAGGTGATAGGTATAGATATTTCTAAAGAGGCGTTAAAAGTGGCGGTTGTAAACGCTGCTCAATATAAGACTAAAAACTTACATTTGACGTCGGGTGATTTACTCTCAAGTGTAAAGGATGACGCGCCGGCTCCAGATATTATGATGGCAAATTTGCCTTATGTGGACCGGGCATGGGAGTGGCAGTCTCCTGAGATTGAATATGAACCAGTGGTGGCGTTGTTTGCTGAGAAGAATGGACTGGAACTCATTTATAAGTTGATTCGTCAGGTTCGTAAAAAATGGGCAAAGTTGTTTGAAGAAAAAACCTTACACCAAAAATATTTAATCTTGGAGTCTGATATGAGTCAGCACGAAAAAATTATTCGTTATGCTAAGCGCTATGGATTCAAATATATTGGAAGTGAAGGTTTGATTACCTGTTTTGAATATTAAAAATAGACCCCTCAAGGGGTCTATTTTTAATTTATTGTTTATAAGCCGTGAGTGTTAATTCGAGATCTTCGGTTTTACCATTACGAATAATCGTAAGAGTGACAGTATCACCTACGGAATATTCACCAATTAAGCTAGAAAGTGAGCCGGAGACGCCGATTTCTACGCCATTTACAGAGGTGATGATGTCGTTTTCTTTGAGGCCGGCCTTATCGCCAGCGCTGCCTGGAATAATGGCGTTATTACCTTTACTAGAAGAAATTAATGCGCCATGATTAATATCTAGTTTTTTCTGTTTAGCAATTGTGGGGGTAAGATTGACATAGCGAACGCCGATCACAGCGCGTTCAAAACCTTGACCCTTTAGTACATTATTAATAATACCCTTCACGCTGGAAATAGGGATGGCGAAACCAACGTTATTACCCTGACTAGCGTAGGCGGTATTAATACCAATAACCTCGCCAGCAGCGTTAAGCAATGGCCCACCAGAATTTCCACCATTAATGGCGGCATCGGTTTGGATCATATCGGAGAGAGTTTCAATCTGGGTACGAGAAGAGTCGGTAGCGGTGAGGCTACGACCTTTACCTGAAATAATGCCGGAGGTGACGGAGTTTTGGTAAGCACCAAGCGCATTACCAATGGCAATAACTTGTTGCCCTGCTGAGATAGTCTTAGAGTCACCTAATTTAATAGGTGTAAGATCTTTGGCATCTTTAATTTTGATAATAGCAAAATCATTGAGTGGGTCGGTGCCAATTAGTTCGACATCTTCAAAAGCGGTACCGTCATCAAGGAGGACACCAATTTTGTTGGCGCCAGAGACGACATGTTTGTTGGTAGCAATATAGCCGTCTTTACTTAGAATAAAGCCGGTACCGGCAGCAGTTGCTGATGATTCGGAGCTTGTAAGTGATTTTTGGGTGGTGCTGGTAATGATTGAAACAACACTTTTTGAGACGGAATTAGCCACGCTGGCAATAGAGCCTTCGGTGAAGTTTAGTGAATTACCATTGGAGCTTGGGCCGTGGACATGTGAATTAAGTTCAGAATAAAGAGCGTGATTTAGATGTAAGCTATAGAGACCACTAGCGAGGGCGATGACTGCTAATAATACAACTACTGGGTTGGTTTGAGTTTTTTTGGTTGGATTTTGATCAGTCGACTGAATTAAGTTTTTATAGTCTGCAGTTTCTTGCTTAGTCTTTTCCGTTTTATTATTTGATGCGTCTGAATGAGACTCGTTGGTCATATTTTTACCTCCTTTATACGGTATTAAACGTTGAATAATGGTTTACTAAACCACAGTACGATAATAACAATGAGAATAATTGAAAAGATAGCTGGGGTGGCAATTTTTGAAAATGAGAATTCTTCGTTACTGGAGTAATTTTTAAAAATGTAGCCCAGAAGAAAAGTGAGCGCGGTTAGGAGAATAGCGGATTGTGGAAGGAGAAAACCGATTTCTCGATAAGTATAGACGATGAGCCAGGATTGGGAGAGCCAGGAGATTTCGGTAAAAAGAAGACCGATAATAAGTGATAAGAATGTGAAATCGGTGTCATCACCTTGGACGAGCACATGTCTGGCTGCAGCAAAACCGACAAGAAAATTAAGAAGGACCGGGAAAACGGAGTTAGCGGTAGCAGTCATAAGAGTAGTGGCGGTGGTGCCTAAGAAGACTGCGAGAAGAGACTGCAAAGCCGAGGCACGTTCAGAAGACATTGGCTTCAAGACAATAAGCCAGGCGGAATAAGAAATAGCAAGTATAAAATGAATAGGTAGAAGTGTTGGGCCAGAACAGTAGGTGATGAAGATGAAAGAGAAGCCAACAATAAGGTCAACCAAGTTTGACTTGAGGTTAAGGAAGAGGTAGCGAGGGCGAACTGCGAACATGCGCCACTTCGAAAGAATGACGAGTAAAACGCCTGGGATCCAGCTTGCTGTTGAGAAGGTAATAAAAACGGAACCAAGTCCAAGGACAAGATTAAATAAGGCGTGCAGCACCGTACTAATAATGTTGCGCCCCTTACGTATTAAAACATAATCTGACATATATAAATATTATAACCTAAAATAGACGAATTTTATCAAAAGGATAGAGACGTAATAGGACTGGACCGATGATGCGGCAATATGGAATAGTGCCAAGGCCATAGCGAGAATCATAAGAGTGAGTACCTTCGCGGTTGTCGCCGGCAACGAAAATTTCGTCTTCAGGCACGGTCATGTCGACTTCGCCAGCGGTATATTTCTTTGGCCCATCTTGGTCTGATTTTCTGGTTGATTCGTCAGGATTAAAGCCTTCAGGGTGTTCTTTATTGTAAACGGTTAATTTACCATCTTTTACAACAACGCGCTCGCCCGGAAAAGCGATGACGCGCTTAATGATGTATTGGTCGCGAATAGAGGCCTCGACGCCACAGGTTAATGGTCCGCTGGCATCTCCATTAAGAAAGACAATGATTTGGCCGCGCTCTGGAACGTATGGTTTACCAAAAAAATGCGAGAGTGAGACAGCGGCACGGTTAACGATTAGACGATCTTTGCCATGCAGGGTGTTTTCCATAGAGGCGCCCACTACATTGTATGAACGCATGATGTAAGTATTAAGAAAATAGGTACCAAGAATCACAAAGAGGACAAAAATAATCAGGCTAAAAATGTCTTTTAGTAGAGGGTGTCTTCGAATGAAAGAGACTTGATTATCCACTACCTTATTTTAGCATAAATAATTTAGGTTTTTCTATTTTGCGTAATAATTTCGTAGGAATTCTTGCTTAAACCGATGGAAACGATCCTCTAGAATAGCATCACGAATTTGTTCAGTGAGACGAATAATAAAGCGCAGATTGTGTATGGATGCGAGGCGATAAAACTTGGCCTTTAATTCCCCGTCGCCGGAGCGCCAAAGGTCACGGAGTTCACCACGGGTGTGACCGGCTTGGCAGGTAGGGCAGTCACAGTCTTCATCAAGTAGAAGATTTGAGCCTTTAAATTTACGTAAATTAATGTCCCCGTATTTGGTATAAATCTTACCGTGCCTGGCTTCTCTAGTAGGGGCAACACAGTCAAAGGTGTCGGCTCCCATTTCGGCGCCATTTAAAATATCGTCTGGATGAGAAAGTCCTAAAAGATGTCGAGGTTTATGCTCTGGGAGTTCCTCATTACACCAACGAAGAATTTCGGAGAGGTCTTCTTTAAGAAATGCACCACCGAGTCCATAGCCATCAAAAGGCATGGCGCCAAGTTTTTTAGCAGTACTACGCCTAAGATCTTCCCAACGACCGCCCTGGAGTACGCCGTAGAGACTTTGTCTGTAGCCTAGAGAATCGCGTAGCTTAAGATGTTCATCTAGGCTTCGTTTAGCCCAACGCTCCGTGCGCGCTAATGCTTCGACATTGTAATCGTAATCGTCGGCTAAGGAAGTGAGTTCATCAAAGGCCATATGAATGTCGGCGCCTATTCTACACTGAATTTGCATGGATTCTTCGGGGCCAATAAAATCAGGTTGACCATCAAATGGATCGGTAAAATGAACTCCGTCCTCGGTGACATGAGCAAGACGTTCTTTGTGGGCTGTATTGGTTACACCACGCTCTTTGTCCATAGAGACTACCTTACCTAGCCCGGAGCCAAGTGACATGACTTGAAAACCACCAGAATCGGTGAGGGTGGGGCCAGACCAGCCCGACCATTTAGACAGTCCTTTTTCGTCGGCAATTTGATAGGAAGTTCGACGTAAATGATAGCCATTGCTTAGCATAGCTTGAGCACCTATATCGACAAGGTCTTCTGGTTTTAAGAATCGTACGTAGCCTTGGGTGCCAACGGTCATAAAGGCTGGGGTTTTAATCTCTCCGTGTGGAGTTTTAATTGTGCCGGCTCGGCCGAGGGTGCCAGGAATTTTATGGTCAATCTGGAAGCTAAACATTATTCAAAACTTTCAGTTAGGATTTTATTGTTCTCTGGACTTCTTTGGTTGTTTGTTCCTCGTCCTTTAAAAATGGACGAACTTTGGCAACAATGAGAAGTTCGATTGGTGACAGAATTAATTCGAGACCTAGACCGAGGAGGTAGGCGAAGAGTGCCTGATTAAGAAAGTCATTGAGTGGAAGAACACCAAGGAAGGCAATGGTTTCAAAGACAAGACTATCGAGAAAATGGGCAACGATTGATGATCCAAGTGCACGCACAAGGAAGAGTTTTGAGCCAGTTTTCTTCTTAATTTTTTCGAAAATAAAGTTGTTAGAAAATTGTGAGAAGAAATAGGCGGTGAGAGAGCCTAAAATGATGCGGGGTGCAAAGCCGAGTACGTTAACAATGGAGTTCTGCATCTCTTCGGTGCCGGTAAAAGGAGGAAGCGAGCAGACTGCCCAAAAAACAAGTGCGGCAAGAATATTTAAGAGGATGCTTGAAAAAATAACAGATTTTGCTACTTTTTTGCCGTAAAACTCGATAATGATGTCGCCGAGAATGTATGAGATTGGAAAACAAAGAATCCCCCCATCAACAGCAATTCCGAACATATTCCAAAGCTTGGTGGCAGCTAAGTTTGAAATCAGCAGAATACCTGCGGAGATTGCTGTGAGGTAGATGAGAGTAGTTTGTCTAACGTTTGTGGTTGACACAGTGGATTTAGAATTCGACATTGATTACTTCGCCAAGTTTATTTTGGATAGTACCGTGAACATTTTTAAGTTCTAGAGCAGCACAGTCGTTTCCTGCGTAGTCCTTTTTAGTGGACTCATATGCGGCTTGGTTTAATGCTTCGTCTTCAACAGGATAAGCTTCGGCAGTTATGCGAAGAGCACCTAGGGTGTCGTGTTTTGCATAGATTTCAACCTTTGGATTGTTCTTAATCTGAGCAAAAACTTTTTTATTATTTTTAGTACCAATGTAGAATTTGCCATCAAGGATGCCGGCTGCATCAAAAGGACGAACATGTGGCTGATCTCCTTCAGTGGTGGCGATCATAAAAATTCCTTCAAGAAATGGTAATACTTGTTCCATAATATACTCCTTAAATTAGTTCTCAATAATTATGTCATAGACGGATTAAATAGTCTATGAATTTAATCGTCCATTACTTTTTTAATCGCGGCATATTCGTCAATAATAACTTTGATACAGCCGGCAATCGGAATAGCAATTAGACAGCCAATAAGACCAAAAGCATACATACCGATAATGATGGAAATAAGAATTATAACTGGAGGTAAGCCAAGACCTTTACCTTGGACTCGAGGGGCTATAATGTTGTTTTCAATTTGTTGATAGATGAGATAAAAGAGGAAGAAGCTGAAGGCTGCCCATGGGGAGTTGACGAAAAGGAGAACGGTATTGATGATACAGGCGATGACTGGTCCAAACATAGGGATGAGATAGAAGAGGAAGGAGATGAGTCCTAGAGGAATAGCGATGCCGCCAGAGACGCTAAAAATTAAGCAAAGAATAAAGACACTAATGGCGGTAATAGTGCCGTCTAGAAGTGCAATCAAAACTTGTGCGGAGACGTATTTGGCAACTACGGTACTTAGTTTAGAGGTGACGCGATGCCAGACACGAGTGGCTTGTGCGTTGCGAGAAGATGAGATCGTGCGCCAAAAATTTTCCACTAAGGTTGGACCTTCGAGCATGAAAAGGATGGTAAGAACGATGGTAAGAATGATGTTGGTGAGAATGGTGCCGATGGTGCCGACGCTACTAATTGCAATACCGCTGAGATTATTGAGTAAAGTATTGGAAAAATTACGTAAGGCCACAAGAAGTTGTGCTTGTAGGTCAGGAATACCAAAATATTCACCTATACGATCTAGGTTGAATTCGCCAATTACGGTAGAGATTTTTTGAGGAGCAGAGGCGAGAAAAATTGAAACTTGAGAAACAATCATTGGTCCGACGACGGCTACAATTGTTGAGAAGCCAAGAACGACGACGAGAACAGCAATAATGGCAGTGAGTCTAGGGCGCTCCTTCTTTTTATCTATTTTGTCAATTAGTTTGGCAAGTGGACGTAGAGCTAATGCTAGAAAAGCGGAAATAAAAATAATAATTAAACCACTAGCAGCTTTGAAAATTAAATAGCCAAGGCCTGCAAAAGCAATAATGACAAACCAAAAGCGAATAAAAGTTTTAGTATCGACCTCAATTGTACGTGACATGTACCTC
>NZ_PRLL01000006.1 GCF_004138405.1 Candidatus Nanosyncoccus nanoralicus | reverse complement strand
AAGATTATCACCGTCCTTGGGTGGATGAAATCGAATTTGATATCGAGGGCGAGCATTTTAAGAGAATTGAAAAAGTGCTTGACTGCTGGTTTGAATCTGGCTCGATGCCATTTGCACAGCTACATTATCCATTTGAAAATAAGGAGAAATTTGAACAAAATTATCCAGCTGACTTTATTGTGGAGTATGTGGGGCAGGTGAGGGCTTGGTTTTATTATGTGCACGTGGTAAATACTGCATTGTTTGGTAATAAAGCTTACAGAAATGTAATTACAACTGGTACAGTGGCAGGTAATGACGGCCGTAAAATGTCCAAGTCGCTTGGAAACTATACCGATCCAACAGAGTTAATGGATAAGTATTCGGCTGATGCACTACGTTTCTTAATGCTTTCATCGCCAGTGTTAGCAGGGGAGGATTTTGCCCTAATCGATAAGGATGTTTCTGATGTTGCGAGAAAGTTATCGATGATTTGGAATGTATACGACTTCTTTACGATGTATGCTTCCGTGGATGGATTTGATTCAAAACAGGCGATTGCAGTTTCAAAGCTGGAGAACCCTCTAGATATTTGGTTAGTCTCAAGAGTATATGAACTGCGTAATGAAATTACTAAGGGTATGGAAGCCTATAATATTCCGAGTGCATTATCGAATGTATTATTATTTATCGATGACCTATCAAACTGGTTCGTACGACGCTCAAGGAGGCGCTTCTGGAAATCAGAGGATGATACAGATAAGAATGCGGCATATTCCACGTTATACTTTGTCTTAGTATATCTAGCTAAAATCTTAGCTCCATTTACGCCATTCTTAGCGGAAGAGCTATATCAGAAAATGACTGGAGCAGAGTTTGATTCTTCAGTGACAGAGTCAGTGCATCTATTGGACTGGCCGGAAGCGGGGGAGATTAACCAGAAAGTGCTTGAGAAGATGGCGAGAACTCGTGAGATCATTACTGAAGGTTTGGCTCTAAGAATGAATAAGAGTGAGACGGAAGAGCAAATCAAGGTAAGACAACCACTTGCTGAATATATTTATGAAGGTGAACCACTGGATGAATATTATGAACAAATCATTGCAGACGAGGTTAATGTAAAATCAGTGAGAGCTGGCGAAAAAGCTTATCTGGATAAGCATTTGACCGAAGAATTGCTTGAAGAAGGCTTTATTCGCGAGCTAATTCGCTTTGTGCAGGCTGCGAGGAAGGAAGCTGGACTTGAGGTTGATGATAGAATTAAACTATCAATCGATACGGAGATTAGTGAGGATTGGCAGGATATACTAAAAGCTGAGGTGTTAGCAGTAGAGCTTGGACAAGATAATAATTATCAGTATGATGAAGTTGTGAAAGTTAATGGTAAGAATATTACTATCTCGCTAGAAAAGGCCTAAGAAAGGGCAAAACACAAAAAGGACACGTGAAGAGCGGGTCCTTTTTGTGAAATAATAATGTAACTGATGAGTTTTTAGTGGGTGAGCTAACAGAGGTAGATTTTGAAATTAAATGATAATTCCAATAAAAGTGTTGACAAATAAGCATAAACATGATATCATTAAAACAAGTTAGATAATAAATAAAAACAAAAAGCAAATAAAAATAAATCTAACAGAAAAGGAGCGGTGGGGAAGCTAAACAAGAAAGATAAAAGGTAAGTGAGGGATAAGACCCATGTAAGGATAAGAATAAAGATATAGAGAATAATATAATACAATCAAAATAAGAAGAAAGAAAAAAAAGAATGAAGAGAGGCCGATCCTAAGAGCCATTAAGAACAAGCTTAGGACTGGCAAGAAAATAAAAGGCTACTTATTGAAAAATAGGTAGCCTAAAAAATATAAATAAATTAATTAATTTGTTCAGTTGTATTTTTTAAAAATATGCTAGAATAGAATAAATAAGCAAAAAATAAAAACAAAAAGAAGGGGAATATATGACGTTTGAATATTTCAACGATGAATCAGGATATAGTTTAAAAAAGACAGTGAGCCCAGAAGCTCAGGCTAAAATTTTGGCTAGACTTGGACGAGCTGGTCTAAAAATTGCTTAGAGGCTTTGATTAACGATAAGCTTGGCTAGAAGCTAAGATTTTTGATGAAAATAGCACCTTGGGTGCTATTTTTTGTATAAATAAATTGCTCAATTGAAAGAATGATAATTTTTATACATTGGCATATATATAAAAAATTTATTCAACTTCTTAAAATAACTTGAACGGAGAATAAGCTAACCGAAGTTGTGTGAGTGTATAAAAAAATAAATAAAGATGTTGACTATTTTTAACACTAGCGATATGATGGGGGCATAAAAGTCATATTTTTAACATAAAAAACTAACAGAAAGGTCTTTATCGCTATGGTAGAAGATGAGACGAGAGCGGTTAGTGCTGGAGCACAAACTGCGTCGTTTGAAGAGCCTGATCTTACGGGTTTGACACAGGATCAATTAATTGATCTTTTTGTCAATAATCTAGTTGAAGAAAAGGGGCAAAATATTTCAGAAACAGAGAAGCAGCAAATCGCTGATGATCTTAAAGATGCTGTAATGACAGAGATCTTAATGAGCTTGCCTGATTATTTAGTAAATAAAATTAATGACAGCTTTGAAAATGGTACTGCATCAGAGGAGATGATTGAAGCTGTGGTCGAAGAGTCTGGCATTGATGCTAGCAAGATAGCTGAAAAAGTAATGATCAAATTCAGAGATGATTATCTAAATAATAAGGAGGAAATGTAAGATGGGTAATCCTAACAAACTTGGTAACGGGAATAGTGGTGATAGTACTCTAATAAATGATTGGAAGGATATCGGTGACCTAATTGATTTTGCTCCTGCTAATAATAATGTGGAGCCATCAAAATCTTCTAAAATCGACATTGTTGATGATGTAGATGATGACTTTGAAGAAGTTGATCTGGATGGGGCTACTAAAAATACGTTAGGACAAGAGCCAGTTATCGTTGTTGGTCAAGATGATTTGAATAGCGATAGGGTTAGTAATAGTTTTTTGTCTAGCGTCGATGGAGCTTTGGCGCGTTACCAGGATGATCGTATTAATAAAGCCAATAACGCTGGCGATAAAGACGATGCTAAGATTGATATTGTGGATGACAACGATGATCTTGACGGAGCTCCTGTGGTCGGGCAACCAAATAAAATTAGCGACTCCAAAGATACGGCTAAGGATGATGTTGGAAATAATGTAGACGATGACATTGATGATAGTCCGGAGCGTACAGGCACCATCGGTAATAAGGTTCGTAATATTATGGATCGCTTTAAAAAGACTGGTATTGGTAAGCTCTTTGTTAAGGGTTGCCTTGTTGCTGCGTTGGTTGGTGCGATTGGTGTGGCACATCATAATGGTTATAACAGCGGAGCTGCCAATGCAACGGCGAAGATGGAAGCCAAGATTAACGAGATGGAGGCCAAGATCAACTCTATTAATGAGAGTCAATTAGGTTCTGACGCAGCGACTAAAGAATTAGACAGGACCGCTACTACCTCAAATGCAGAAGTAGATACTGAAAAGACGGATAAAAGTGTAGATGTGGTAACTGCAGATGGACGAGTAATTGAAAGTGTCAATTTTGAGCTAGGTGGCGATAATTCTGGTGCTGACATGATTGATAGATCTTTGATGGAATCTAGTCACTTTGGAGCGCTCACCACGAAGCCAGCTGAATGGTTGAATGGTGGTGAAGGAGCTGAATTCCGAGCTGCGGAGGGGAACGCTGATGCCATGGACTCTCTATTAAAGAAGTCAATTGAGGAATTTAACGGTCATGCTGGTGATGTTGCTGTATTAGTGCAAGAGGCATATTCTCTTGGATATGTAGATAAAGCTCAGATGTCTTTGGAGCAAAAAGGTGCTGATACTATGGCGATAATGAAGGATAACGCTAAATATAACGATATGAAATCCTTTGTAGAGCAGAAAAAAATAGATCTTGAAAAGAATATGGGGCACGGTTTAATGCTCTTAACTGATGGTCAGCACTATGCTTCACCTTATATTAGGGCTGTTGATGCACAGGGCAATTTGGCTAAAAGCGTTAGCGAAATACAAAGCGTGAGCCATCATGTTGATAAGAGTGTTAACCCATATGAAGGTGGGGTGCTAGTTATTACGGATGTGGTGCAAGGTACGAATCTGAATTATTATGAAGCAAATCCAGAAGCTAAAGAAATGGCGCTTAGAAGTATGGGGCTAATTGCACCCGACTCTTCAGAATCTCAAATCAAAGAGGCGATGAAAAAATATATGGTTCTTGGACACGAAGCTGGTTGTAAGCAACTTTGCGCTGTTGAGGTTACACCGAAGGATACATCTACTTATAAGGTTGAGTATAAGACACCTGAAAAATCTAGTTCAACTTCTGATAGAGAAAAAGTTATTATTGATGAGGTAAAACCAAATCCTGATGAAAACCCAAGTCCTGAAAATAATACAACAGTAACTACCGAGAATAAAATCACTACAGGTACTCGTCATATTTATAGATCTACTCATGGCAGTCATAATCATGATAGGATTACTCCTCAGGGTAAAGAGGATGAAAAGCCAAGGGATAATGAAACTCCAAAGGACAAACCGGGTGAGAACCCAGGTGAAACTCCAAAGGATACTCCAGGCGAAAATCCAAAGGATAATGAAAAGGTACTGGAAGCGAAAACTGCTGACGTGAAAGGGGCAGATGAATTTGATACTCAGAAAGCAAATACCGTTACAGATCAGACAGTAGAAGCAACTCTTGGATCTGAGCAGGAAAATGCAAGAATGGAAGTATCAGGAGCTGAAGTTGGAAACAAGACCGTGGAGGAAAAAGAGGTTGTCGAAGAATTCTCCAAAAAAGATGAGTCTGGTATAGAGAATACCGATAAAACCCTAGATCAAGTTGAAAACAATGAAAGCTTAAATACGGGCACATCAGAAAAGCAATCTGATGCTGAGGCAAAAATGACTGTTGAAGAGGCAAAAGAATCAACAGAGAAGGCTCCGGATACCTCATATGATTTAGATTATGCTTCTGCCGAATGGGACTTTTCAAACTTTGGAAACTAGTTAATCACTTTTAAGAGCTCTAAAAAAATAAAGGAGAGGAATGAGAACAAACACAAACACAAAAACATGGGATGTGTTGCGCCACACGGCGCATCGCATCTTGCCAGTGGTAGGCTTACTATCACTGGGTGCGGCAGCAGTGCTGCCGGTAGGGGAAACTCATGCGTTTGAGACATGGGGTCCAGAACGTCCAACATATACATGGCAGAAACCAGCTGACCATGCAACGTTGAACTCAATTACGGATGATCCAGTAATGGGTGATGAGCGTAACTTCGTAAGAATTCGCAAAGCTGGAACAAATGATAAGTTTGATGACAATGTCATGGCGGAACCGGGGGCTGAATATGAAGTTCAGGTATTCTTTCATAATAACGCAGCTGCAAATTTAAATGATGCTACTGGCCGTACTTTTGCAAAGCCAATTCGCGTTAGGATGAATGAAATCTCTGCTAGTATTACTAAGGGGCAATCAGCAATGATTAAAGGGTTGATTACTGCTGATAACGCTACTCCGAAAGAAGTATGGGATACTGCGTATATTCAAACAAATCAAACCGTATCATTAAGGTATGTTCGTGGATCTGCTCGTATTCATAATGGTGGTAAACTAAACGGAAGCTTAATCGATGATGATGCTCTGTTTGGCAAATATGGTGGTACCTTTGTTGGTTACGATCAATGGGGTTATCTTCCAGGCTGTAATGAGTATTCCGGTAATATTACCTTTAGGATTAAGGTTGATAAGGCTGGTTTTGATATGAACAAGAGTGTATCAAAAGATCTAGCTAATAACTACCAGAATTCTATTGATGCTGTACCTGGTGAGACTCTAGACTTTAAAATTCATTTTAGAAATACTGGAACAACAGTATTGAGAAATGTATCTGTATATGACCTACTTGGTAAAGGCATGAGTTTTGTTCCTGGAACAACCCGTATCTTTAATGCTGGACATCCTAATGGAACTTTCGAAAAGGATAATTTATTTAAAAATGGTTTCAATATTGGTGACTACAAAGGTGGAACAGATGCAACTATTACCTATAAGGTAAAAATTGACGATGATGAGAAAATGTTCCCATGTGGCCAAACCGTAACAATTGAGAATAATTCTGCGGCTGCTATTGATGTAGCTACTATTCATGATAAGGTACAGGTTCGTGTGACAAGGAAGTGTGGTGACACGCCAAAAAATCCTACTCCAAAAACACCTGAGACACCAAAAGAATTACCTCGTACTGGTGCCTCTGAAGTGGTACTTGGTATGGTAATTACTGCAGTACTTGGTATTGGTATTGCTTACTATCTCGCTTCAATGAAGCAACTCAATAAACTTGAATCAGCTGCAAAGGGCAAGAAATAATCACTAAGAAGAACTTAGTAGATAGACTAATTGCAACTGAGTAAAAAAATAATAAAGACAAAGTTAATCTTTATCGCACATTAAAAACTTTGAAAAAATAGTTTGAAAAACAACTATAGTACCTTATTGAACCTTAAAAGTATGACCAAAATAAAAATCTTTTGAGATGAGTGCATAGAGAATAATAAAATGAATAAATTTATTATTTTCGAGACCGGATTTGATTTAATGAATCAAATATGATAAAATGATTCCTAGTTATTACTAAATAAGGAATATTATGAAAAAGGCAGTTGTACTCATCGGCGGCAAGCAATATGTCGTAGCTGAGAAAGAGACCCTACGGGTGGACCTCCTCCCGGAAGGCACAAAAGAGCTCGAAACTGGTGCTTTACTTGTAATTGACGGAGATAAAACCCTCGTTGGTACTCCTGAAGTAGAAGGCGTAAAGGTTTCAGCCAAGGTGGTAGAAGAGAAGGTTGCAGGAGATAAGATCCGCGTGATCCGTTACCATTCTAAGAAGCGTGTACATAAAGAAACTGGACACCGCCAAAAATATAGTTTAATTGAAATTACTTCAATTAAATAAGAAAAAGACTCCAAGACGGAGTCTTTTTTTAGTGTTTATGGTAATATAGAATTATATGGCGACGGTGATTTGTATAACAAACCAAAAAGGTGGAGTAGGTAAGACCACGACGGCAGTTAATCTTGCATTCTTTTTGGCTAAAAATAAGAAAAAAACACTTTTGATTGATTTTGATCCACAGGGGAATGCAACTTCTGGCCTTGGAATTGATAAGATGCCGTTTGAGGCGGATTACGAAAAAGAGGGGATTAGTAGAACCATGTCCGAAGTGTTGCTGGGTCAAAAAGAGTTAAGTGAAATTATATTGAACACTAAATTTAAGGACTTAGATTTAGCGCCAGTTACCCCTCAACTTGCTAATGCAGAAGTAAATTTAGCAAAGTTGGATAAAAAATTTGTTCAGCTCCGAGAAGCGATTAAACGAATAAAAAATTTATACGACTATATCATTATCGATTCGCCACCAAGCCTATCTCTTTTAACTGTGAATGGAATGATTGCTTCAGATTATCTTTTATTGCCAGTACAGACAGAGTTTTACGCCCTTGAGGGGGTTGCTCAGTTGCTGGATTCAGTGAAATTAGTAAGAAAGGAAATGAATCCAGATTTGAAGCTGCTTGGAGTGCTTGCGACGATGTATGATAAGAGAACATCGCTTTCAGTGCAGGTATTAGAGGAGATTCGCAAATACTTTAAGGAAAAAGTCTTTAGTTCGTTGATCCCTAGAAATGTGAGATTAGCGGAGGCGCCAAGCCATGGTGTGCCAGTAGGGGCTTATGATCCATTTAGTAAAGGTTCAAGAGCTTATAAAGATTTAGCCAAGGAAGTAATTCAAAGAGTAGAGAAAGGGGAGAAATAATGGCAGGCAGAGGTTTAGGTAGGGGGTTCGATAGTCTTATCCCTACAGATATAGTAGAGGGTGATTTTGATATTACGGCTGGCGAAGATGCAAAAGAAAGCCAGTTGGTTGAGCTTGATCTTGAGATGGTTATCCCAGATAAGGAACAGCCGCGTAAGGAATTTTCTGAGGAAGCCTTAAATGCTTTAGCAAGCTCGATAAAAGAACATGGAGTCTTGCAGCCGATCGTGGTGGTTCGAGAAGATGGCAAGTATAAAATTGTGGCTGGCGAAAGGCGCTTTAGAGCATCAAAGATTGCGGGGCTATCAAAGATTCCAGCAATCATTCGTACGATTGATGCACAGAATCGCTTAGAGCTTTCGATTATTGAAAATGCTCAGCGTGAGGATTTAAATGCAATTGAAATGGCGACGGCATATGCTAAGCTAAAGAGTCAGTTTAACCTATCTCCTGCGGAAATTGCGACGCGCGTGGGGAAGAGTGAGTCTTCAGTAATTAACACAATGAGACTTTTAAACCTTCCGGACGATGTAAAGAGAGCAATGATAGAGCATAATCTTACCGAGGGAGTGATGCGACCGTTGATTTCGGCTGATCCAGAACTAGTAAGACAAATTCTGCCAATGATTATTGAAGAGGGTTGGACGGCACGACGAGTTGAGCGTTATATTGCTGAGAATAAAAAACGTAGCTCCACTAAAATTGTGAAAGAGAATGTATTTTTGCGTCAAGAAGAAGATTTAAGTGCTAAATTTGCAGTTAAGGCGAGAGTTAGGGGAAGGACTTTGACCTTAACTTGTAAAAACGATGAAGAACTAAAAAATCTAATTAATCGATTATCTGAGTAAAAAAGTTATTCAATCTTAGTTCTACAGAGAGGAGTGGAGTAGTGAGTAAAAAAATTATACAGAGCGAACGTATTAAGAAGGCTGTAGACTTTGCAACGAAAGCACATGAGGGACAGAAGAGGAAATCTGGAGAACCATATATTATCCATCCAAAAGCAGTAATGGAGACCCTCCTTGAGTGGGGAATGGATGAAGATACGGCAATAGCAGGGGTGCTTCACGATACAGTGGAAGATACTGGAGTAACTTTAGAAGAAATTAAGCAAGAATTTGGTGAACCAGTGGCCTTTTTGGTGGATGGGGTGACAAAAATCGGTAAGGCAAGACAGGGGATGAGGGACATTGACACTTATTTGCCGGTGACAAGAGATAATCTTTTGCGACTTTTAGTGGCAACGGGGTCAGATATTCGAGTATTGATCATTAAGTTGGCGGATAGATTACATAATTTAAGAACACTTTCAGCACTTTCACCGGAGAAACAGAAGAAGATAGCGAAGGAGACCTTGGAGATTTTTGCGCCACTTGCTGACCGCTTAAATATGGGGAAATTAAGGGTGGAGATGTCTGATATCGCGTTCTCATATGTGGATCCAAGAAGATATGAGGAATTGAAGAAAATCATTGAAACTCGTAATCAATCTGCGGAAAAAGCCTTAAAAAAGATTAAAAATGAGGTATCAGAGGCGCTATCTAAGGAAAAAATCAATTTTGAGATCAATGGAAGGGTAAAATCGGTCTATTCGTTGCATAAAAAATTGGCTAAATACAACCAAAATATTAACGAAGTGTATGATTTGACTGCATTAAGAGTGATTGTGGATGATATTACGAGCTGCTATTTGGTTCTAGGATTAATCCATAGCTTATACACACCGATGACGGGCAGAATTAAAGATTATGTGGCAGTACCGAAACAAAACGGTTATCAGTCGCTACATACGACGGTTATCACCCCTGATAAAAGAATTGTAGAGTTTCAAATTCGAACAAAAGACATGCATGAATACGCCGAGCGGGGCCTTGCAGCAAGTTTTTACTACAATGAGCAGAAGTTGACGGAAAGCTATAAAACAGGGAAGATCCAGCATTTACCAACCAACTTGCTATGGATTTCAGAGCTGCAGATGGCGGCAGCTAAGCTAAGGGATGGCCAACAGGTTGACTTAAAAAAGCTAAAACTAAATCTTTTTGCCGATAAGATCTTTGTTTATACACCTAAAGGAGATATTATTGATTTACCAGTGGGGGCTTTACCTCTTGATTTTGCTTATAGACTACATTCGGAAGTAGGCGGACACGTGATCGGCGCAAAGATTAACGGAAAATTGTCAAATTTGAATACAAAATTAAAAAGCGGTGACGTGGTGGAGATTTTGACGAGCAAAAATCAAACAGTAAGAGCGAGTTGGTTGGATAAAATTATTACACCACACGCGAGGGCTAAGATAAAACAACAGCTAAGTCGAACAATCGAATCTATAGTTGGGCCAAATAAAAAGAAGTAATTCTGCGTTTGTTGATTTTTGTATAAATTATTTATTTTTTAGCGGTAAATAGAAAGAGTTTATGCTTTTATTTTTAGTGATTGACCTCTGTAAAATAAAAATGAATAGTAGATAAAAAAGAGAAGTTTTTAGAAGATTTAAATTAAAGCAAAAGCGGAATACTGGTGAAGATGAAAGAGATAAATTTAGTAAATCGTTGATATAGTTTATGCTTAAATTTTAGTGATGTTATCTCTATAAAATCATAAAAAATGAAAGACGATTATGGTATAATTTGATTAAAATGAAAGTTAAGCAAATGCGGAAAAGAACAGACCTGATTAGGATAGTGCTTGCGCTTTGTTTTTTGATGATTATTTTAAGAGTATATTTTTTGCAATTAATCGAACATCAGAAATATGTAGATTTGGCTTTATCTCAACAAATGATGCAGAATACGATTTTTGCGAAGCGGGGGGAAATTTATATGATGGATGGCACACAGACAACACCTGTGGTGATGAATGAGAAAGTTTACACTATTTCGGTTGATCCGTTTTTATTGAGAACCGAACAGGGGCAAAACCGATCTCAAGTTTTGGCTAAAATTGATGGCTTAATACAGGGGTACGGGGTAAATACTTGGGAGAAGGTGTTTGCGAATGAAGCTTCACGATATGCGGTGATTGCTAGGAATGTGCCATATGAAAAAGCCAAGCAGATTAAGGAGGCGGAAATTGCAGGAGTCTATGCGCAGGGATCAACGAAACGTGTGTATCCAGAAGGTGATTTAGCGGCGCAGGTTTTGGGCTTTGTGAATGCGGACGGTAAGGGTCAGTATGGTGTTGAAGGGGGATTAGACAAGGAGCTGACTGGGGTGAACGGTATCCTTAAAACAGTGAAGGATGTTAATAATATACCTTTGACGATTGGTAAGAATAATGTAAAAGTGCCGGCGCAGGATGGAAAGAATATCGTGTTGTCAATTGACCGCAATATTCAGAAAAAGGCGGAAGACGTAGTAAAGAGTGTATCTGATAAATTCCAGATTTCACATGCCTCGGCGGTGGTGATGAATCCAAGAAATGGGCAAATTTTAGCAATGGTGGGGACGCCAAGCTATGACCCGGCAGAATACGCTAAGGTGACGGATGCGCGAGTATTTCAAACAGACGTGACGATGGACGCTTTTAACCCAGCTTCGGTTTGTAAGACATTTGCGCTAGCGGCAGCGGTGGATAGTGGAGTAATGACTCCCGAGACAACATATCTAAATACTGACCTTGTAACGATTGATGGATGGCCAATTCAGAATGCAATTAAGGGACATACGGGGGTGATATCTATGCAGGAGGTATTTACTTATTCATTGAACATAGGGTCGATTCAAGCGTTGAGACTCTTGGGAGGATCAGAAACAGAGATTACTTACCAAGGAAAGGAAAAACTGTATGACTATTACTACAATAGGCTGGGATTAGGAAAATATACGGGAATCGAGCTTGCTGAAGCAAGAGGAACTATTGTGCCTCCAACGGATATTGACGCGACTAATGCGAGATATGCAAATATGACGTTTGGACAGAGCTTGGACCTAACAATGATTCAGGTAGTAACAGCTTTTTCAGCGGTGGTGAATGGCGGTGACTACTATACGCCAACTCTAGTGGCAGGGGAAATGAAGAATGGAGAATTTGTGAGAAGTGAACTGAGGTCTCGAGATCACCAAGCCTTGGAGTCATCGACGAGCGAAACAATGCGTAGAATGTTACATACAGCCAGATTGGTTTTTCCAAATGTAAGGGGATATGACGAGGGGGTATATGTGGGCGGAAAAACGGGAACGGCACAGGTGGTAAAAAATGGTAAATACACATTTGATGAAACGATTGGTACTTATGTGGGGTATGGTGCGAGGTCAGAGACTGACTATCCGGAGTATGTGATTATGACGAAAGTGCGAGCAGATAACCGTAGGCTAGATGGCGGAATGAATGCGAAGCCAATATTTGATGAGATTAGTCAGTTTATGGTAAACTATTTAAAGATGAGGAGGTGAGATGAGGGGTAGTTTAGACGGGAATGCTTTATATGGTCTGCTTTTGGCATTGGGAAGCTTTCTTCTGGCAATGTTTTTGACGCCAATTTATACAAATTTCGCCTACAAATATCATTTTTGGAAGAAACAAAAAAAGACTACGGTGCAGGGTGATGCTTTGCCAGTGATGACAAAATTGCATGAGCATAAATTTAAGAGAGTGTTCCCCACGATGGCGGGAATTATTGGAGTGATTGTGGTAGCAGTAGTTACCTGGTCATCTAACTGGAACCGTGCAGAAACCTGGTTGCCGCTTGCCGGCTTCTTAGGCGGGGCTTTAGTGGGGTTAATTGACGATTTAATCAATGTGTTTGGAACTGGTTCTGGTGCGGCGGGCTTGAGGGCACCGGTGAAATTTTCGATGATTACAATCGTGGGACTAGCTTTAGGATGGTTTTTTACCTATAAACTGGGCTGGACTAGCCTACATATTCCATTCCACGGTGATTTCGAACTTGGTGCAGTTGTAATGATGCTACTATTCGCCTTCTCGGTAGTTGCAACCTCGAACGCGGTGAATATTTCGGATGGATTAGACGGTTTGGCTGGTGGTCTTGCTATGATGGCTTATGGCTCGTTTGGGATTATTGCGTTATTTAGGGGACAAATTGCCTTATTTGCCTTTTGTATGACAGTGGTTGGTTGGCTGCTTTCCTATGTTTGGTTTAATGTGCCACCTGCGCGTTTTATGATGGGAGATGTTGGTTCGTTTGCATTGGGGGCAGGACTCGGAGTGGTGTCAATGATGACAAATTCGTTCTTATTGTTACCAATTATAGGTCTACTGTTTGTAGTGGAAGCTGGTTCTTCGTTAATTCAGATGACTTCTAAGCAACTATTCCACAAAAAGATATTTTTGTCGGCACCAATACATCATCATTTGGAGGCAAGTGGTTGGGGTGAGGCTAAAATTGTGATGCGTTTTTGGGTGATTGCTGGAGTGATGGGGATTATCGGTGTGTTTATTGCGATGGCTGGGGGAATTATTCCTTTATAGAAAGAAGTAATTATGCGCAAACATCAAACAGACAAACGAATTTTTATAGCTACTTTTATATTAGTATTAATCGGAACGATTATGGTGAGTATTATCGGGCCTTCTTATACTAATATTCAGAATATTGCGTATGGGCGAAATGATGATCCAAACCAGACTTTTAAGAGTCAAATTTTGTATGTGTTTCTAGCCTTCGTTACGATGATCTTCTTTTTGAGATTGCCTTTGAAGCAGGTAGAAGGTGAGGGCGGGAAGCACAAGAAAATATTAAATATGACGATCAAGTTACCTGAGATTTTAATGTTTGGTAGTTTAATTTTGTGTCTAATAATGTATATCAGCTCGCTGACGGTGGAACTGCCGTTTGTGAGATGTGCACTTGGAGCATGTCGATGGCTGAATCTGGGGATTTTTCAGTTACAGGCGGCGGAATTAGTGAAGTTTGGAGCATTATTCTATTTTGCAAAGATCTGTACAGAGTACAGGGAGAAAGGTGGTTTTTCTGGAAAGAAAGAGCATATGACTTCTCGCGGTGACGGAGTATTAAGAAATACTAAATATAGTTACCAAAATAAAACAAGGTTAGCTGACGCAAAAAAACAAAAAGGAAAGGTGGGTGAGCTAACGTCTGAGATTAGAGATATTCTTACTAAAACAGAAGGTAGGGTGTTTTGGCTAAAATATATTTCGACTTTAGGTGTGGCGGTCTTTTTCTTGGTGGTGGCGCAGAAAGACCTGGGTTCGGCACTGCCTCTAATTGCGATGGCGCTGGCGATGCTGTTAGTGAGTGGAGCAAGATTAAAGTATTTCTTGATAATTGGAGCGGCGGGAATGGTACTAGCGGTGTTGGCGCTAAGTTCGCCACATCGACAGGAACGTTTGAAGGGGTTTTTACAGGGTGATTCTTCTAATGCTTATCATATTAATAATGCCTTAATTGCGATTGGGGCAGGAGGTTTATTTGGTGTAGGTATTGGAAATAACGTTCAGACGGCAGGATATTTACCGGAATCGATCACTGACTCGATGTTTGCAGTGATTGGGGAAACGATTGGTTTTGTGGGGATTTCTGTGGTGCTATTTTTCTATTACATGCTGCTCTCTAGAATTTTAAAAGTTGCTGATTGTACGAAAGAAAGTTATTACCAGATGATTACAATTGGAATTTTTGCCTGGCTGGCTGGACATGTGGTGGTAAATATTGCGGCGATGATTGGATTGGTACCACTGACCGGCATTACATTGCCCCTACTTTCAAAAGGAGGTACGAGCTTAATTTTGAATATGGCAATTATTGGCTTGGTATTAAATATTTCACAGTATACAATGAGAGCAGATTTAACGGACGCGGAAAGGAAATAATTTTCTTATGAAGGTATTAGTAGTTGGTGGTGGATCTGGTGGGCATATTACGCCTGCAATGTCGGTGATCCGCGAGCTACTTTTAAAATACCCAAATACGCAGGTGGAATTTTGGACTGACCGTAAATATTATAAAAATATCTTAAATCTTGCAAATGAAATGTCGGTGGGATGGGGCGAGGAAGAAGAGAAAAGTCGTAAAAACCGACAGTATATTCGTGTTCGTAAGGTGTTTGCTGGGAAATTTCGAAGATATCACGGCTTGAAGCTGAAAGACTATTTTGATCAAGGAGCGAGAACCTTCTTTGATGTGGTGTTTGGTAATGTTGCTGGGGCCGTAGGTTTTTTAATGGGGTTGACCCAGACTTTTTTGAGGTTAATAATAAAAAGACAGCGACCAGACGTAGTCTTTTTAAAGGGAGGGTTCGTGGGGTTGCCAGTTGGTCTCGTGGCTGGGGTGCTCAGAATTCCTTATGTGCTACACGAATCTGATGCGGTCTTTGGTTTAACTAATCGTATTTTGATGAAAAAGGCGGTTAAAATTGCGACGGGTGTACCGGTTGAGGTAGAGAAATATAGTGAAGAAATCGCAAAAAAAATTGAGTGGGTGGGGATTCCGGTGGCGCCAGAATTTATGCCAGTGTCGGCCTCGATGCAGAATAACTTAAAGCGGGAATTAGGGTTTAACTCTAGGAAGAAGTTGGTGGTAATAACTGGGGGTTCGCAGGGGTCAGAACACTTAAATATGTCAGTGAGTGTGATCTTAGAGAAATTATTAGAAAAGGCAAGTGTGGGGCTGATTGCTGGGCGAAAATATTATGACACAATGCTGGAGTTAAAAGATTTTGAGAAATGGAGCAGGGCAAAATTGGACTCAGATTTTAGAATGTGGAATTTTTCTCCAAAAATGAGTGAAATACTGGGAGCAGCAGACCTAGTGGTATCAAGGGCGGGCGCAACAACCATTACGGAGCTTGCGGCTCTCAAAAAACCGGTCATTTTGGTGCCTTTTGAAAAGTTGCCTGGTGGTCACCAAACAAAGAATGCTGAAAGGTTGAGTAAATCCGAGGCGGTAGAGATGGTGCTTGATAGCAAGATGATGGAAAAGCCAGAGTTATTATTGAACAAAATTTTTAAGTTACTAGATGATGATGAAAAAAGAGAGAGACTGGCGAACAATTTACATGAACTTGCGAAACCAGAGGCATCTAAGCGCATGATGGAGATTATTGTGGAGGCTAAAAATAAAAAACGGGTGGAAAACGAATGAGATTAGGTAGGACGATTGCAGGAAACCGGGACGTAGTTGAGAGTGAGCTCGCGAGGCAACAGCTACTTGAGAAGCGTGAAAAGAAAAAGAAAATACAATTGTTATTACTTGGTATAGTAATTGTAGCAACGGTGGTGCTTGGAGTGGTAATAATTCAGAGTGCAGTAAAGAAAGTTCCGGCGGCGAATCAGAAGAAAGTTGAAACGATAAAATATACGCCTACGGTGAGCATCATCGATGAAGACGGTTCAAATTTTATTACTGAGCGAACAAAACAATACGTGGGGTTGTTTGAAAAAGATGCGAGTGAGAGCGGGCTGAAGATAATAAAAGCCATTATCCCGGCGGGTAAGGCGCGAGAGGTGGATCTGTATTTTGAGGGTCGAGAGGAATTTTACAAATGCAATTTAGACCGAGGGACAGCAGAAACACTAGAGGATATAATTAGGATGATAGGATTCCTGAAAAAACAGAACCTGAAGGTGGGCTATGTGGATGTAAGGATTGAGGGGCGTGCTTATTATAAGACAATATAGGGGGGTATATAGAGGGGTAAACCGGAGCAAAAGTCCGGTTTTTTGTTGGTGGAGATTAGTTATAGAAAATAGGTGAAGAATAAAGTCTTAAACCAGTAGTAATTCCTGTTCGGTTTTTAGATGCTAGGGAGATAATTTATTTTGCAATAATTAATTAAAAATACAAGTACCTAAATGATTAAAACACGTTCGGTTCAAGTTTGATGTGTTCGGATTTTTATATAATGAAAATAATAATATGCAAGAGGGGGGAATTAAAATTATTAAAAAATTTATAGAGGAGAGTGGAAAGTTTTACACAGTTGTGGAAAAGTGAATAAATGAAATGCTACAAAATAATAGGGGTGAGATTACAATGACCGAGTTGTGGATAACGGGGGAATATTTGCATAATATATAAACATGTGGAAAAGTAAGTTGAAAAAGTTGGAAAAAATATTTAAAAAGCACTTGCATTATGTAGTTAATGGCGCTAAACTAAGGTCAGTGGATAACAAAACAAAAACCACAAACAAAAAGATGAAAAACAATGAGTAATCAAGCGAAGAAGAATTTAGAAGATAATCAAGATTACGAAGTAATTCGCTTGGTAAAGAAGAACAATAGTTAAAAAGCGGTCTTTTTGGCACATTAAAAAATGTTTGAGGTCGGTCAACTAGGAGTCTTGGCGCGCGTTTAGGAAACGCGTCATCAAAACCATTAGTACATCTATAAACACCTCCCAATTAACTCAACAAACAACCTACACAATAAGTCTCTCAACGGTTATAGTCATATATTTAGTTTTGCACTGGATAAAACTATAGCAGCATTTATTGTTTAGAAATTTTAAACAAAAAACATACAAACACAAACACGCTGAAATTTCTAGTTGAGCGATCTCAAACTAAAGAGCTTCTATATAACAGAGAATATAAGTCTTTGATATAATAGGAGCATGGAAGAGCTTCATAAACCAGTGTTACTATCAGAAGTTCTCGAGACTTTGCAACCGAATCCGGGTGAATCATATTTAGATTTGACGGCGGGATATGCAGGTCATGCGGGAAAGATTTTGGCGGTTACGCGGAATTATAAAGAATCGGTTCTAGTGGACCGAGACGAGAATACAATTAAGGTCCTATCAGAGAAGTACCCTGAGGGTGAATTTGATATAAAACTATTGCATGAAGATTTTTATAATGCGGCGCAGTCTTTAATCGAGTGTGGAAAAACTTTTGATATGATTTTAGCTGATTTTGGGGTATCTTCACCGCAACTGGATAATTCAGAGCGAGGTTTTTCATTTATGCATGAGGGGGCGCTGGATATGCGAATGGATCAAACACAAGACTTGTCGGCGGAGACGATTGTAAACCATTGGTCAGAAAAAAGGCTAATTGAGATTTTTGAGCAATATGGGGAAGAATCATCGGGACTGGCTAGAAAACATGCGAGAGAAATTGTGTATAACCGGCCATGGAAAACTACGAAGGAGCTGGCGGAAGCCTTAAGTCCGAAAGGATGGTATGGCAAGCACCCAGCAACCAAAGTTTTTCAAGCAATCAGAATTGCTGTAAATGAAGAATTAACCTTGATCGAAAAAACTTTACCGTTGATTCCGAAATTACTGAAACCAGGTGGACGCATTGCGATAATTACTTTTCATAGCTTAGAAGATAGGCTGGTGAAACAGTACTTTAAAGAGGTAAGTTCACTGGGAAGGGAATCAGAGTTAGAGATTTTGAATAAAACACCAATTGTTGCGGGCATGGATGAATTAGTTATCAATCCAAGGGCTAGAAGCGCAAAACTGAGGGCAGCTAGAAAAATTTAGTAGACAACTAAACTAGACTGAACGGGGACGGGCCGATGGTTTTTGGGATGATAAAAATAAAAATAAAAAGGAGGCAATATGCCAAAGCAAATCATTGTCAAAAACTCATCTCGAGCACAGAAAATCAAAGTTAATTTTCGCTAGGGAAAATAAATAATCTAAACTTAAGTCTTTAAGACCTTAATTTTGGATGCATCAGACCCTTCGGGGTCTGCTATCGGGAAACTTTCGGAAACGACGGCGTCCCGACACGGTTGTTAAGTCAACTGGGATAAGTGTTTAACAAAAAAGATATGACCTTCCCGAAAGCTCTTATTAGCGATGCGGTGGTGCGGCTAATAAGGGGTTTCGGTCTATGACGGGGTAAATTCGCTAAACGAAGGCACTCCGACCCAAAAAACAAAAAACAAAACAAAACAAAAAATAACAAAAATTAAAAACTCTAATTAAAACCTTTATTTTGCTGAGAAGATTTTAGCGAGAGTTTTTTTGAAAACAAAAAGCGAGGAAAACAAATGCAGAGTGGAGCGAGAACTGTGCGACAACAGGGGTTTGGCAATTTACGTGGAATGAATATGCGCAATGTGAGCGAGCGTCCTCGGACTAGCTACCTTGCGAATGCAGTGAGCTCTGGATATTCACGTAATCGCAATACGGTGCGACATCAGGCGAGGGGAATTGGGCGAATTTCAGCAATTGCAATTTTAGTAATCGAAGTATTTATGATTGGCTTATTTTATGTCTCTGAGCAATCTAAGGTGACAACTTATGATTATAAAATGAGTGCAATGGATGCACAAATTGCTAATCTTGAAGCTGAGCGCGATGATTTAAAAGTTGAACAGGAAAGACTTAATTCAATCGCAAAGAACGCAAAGTCAACAGTGGCAGCCAATATGGAAACTGCACACGTGGCTGGTTATGCAGATTAGTTTAAGCTTATTTTAAACTTTGGCATTTTCTTATTCTCTATAAATATGGTAAAATAAGAGTAATTTTTACGCATTAAGCCTGTTTCTTATGATGGGCAAAAAACAGGGAAGGAGAAAAATGGCGGAGACCCAAGAGAAGATCATTCAGATCGCAGGCTCAATCACGGTAGATGAACTAGCGGAGGCGTTAGGGCTTTCGGTGACCGCATTAATCGGGGAGTTATTCAAGCAGGGAATTATGGCGACAATTAATCAACGCCTAGATTTTGATACTGCAAGTTTAATAATTGATGAATTAAAGTTGGAAAATGTCAGGTTGGAACGCAAGAATACCGCGACAAAAACCTCGAATTTTCACAGGGAATTATCAGAGAAGGCGGTTTTGCGCCCACCAGTAGTGGCTGTGATGGGCCACGTTGACCACGGTAAAACGACATTACTGGACTCTTTGCTACACAAGAAGACAGTAGAGGGGGAGGCTGGTGGTATTACGCAGCATATTTCGGCTTATCAGTTAAAACATGATGAGCGTTTGATTACCTTCTTGGATACACCAGGACACGAGGCCTTTGCGGCGATTCGTCAACATGGGGCAATGCTAACAGATATTGTAGTGATTGTGGTGGCGGCTGATGATGGCGTGAAGCCACAGACAATTGAGGCGATTAAATTTGCGCAGGGTGCAAATGCGAAGATTATTGTAGCAATTAATAAGATTGATCGTGAGGGGGCGGATATTCCACGTACAATGGCTGATTTGGCGCAACACGGTTTGCAGCCAGAGGAGTGGGGAGGGGATGTGACGATGGTGCCGATTTCAGCAAAGCGCGGTGACAACTTGGATAAATTACTAGATATGATTCTATTAACTGCCGATATTGAAGAATTGAAGGCGGACGTGGAAATTCCAGCAGAGGGGCTAGTGATCGAATCACATATGGAGATTGGTAAGGGGTCGGTGGTTAATTTATTGGTAACTGGCGGGGAATTAAAGACCGGAGAATTTGTAGTAGCTGGTAGTGTCTATGGTAAGATTCGTACAATGATGGACTTTAGGGGAAAACCAAAGGGAAAAGCTGCGCCTTCAACACCAGTAACAGTAACTGGTTTTAAGGAGTTACCAAACTTCGGTGATCGCTTTATTGAGGTAAAAGATGAAAAAACAGCTAGGAAGCAGGCGCTTTTGAATGCACAGGCTGAGGCCTCTGAAACGGCTTCAGCAAATGTGACTTCGTCGGATCTATTAAGGATGATGAATACTGCAGATAACTCAAAAGTCTTCAACGTAATTATTAAGGGCGATGTGCTAGGTTCAGTGACCTCTGTGGTGGATTCGTTAAAGATGATCGACACAAAGGGCGAAATTTCTCTAAATATTGTGTCTTCTGGCGTAGGTGATGTGACGGAAAATGACGTCTATATGGCTGAGGGAGACAATACGGTGATTTATGGCTTCAATGTAAATATCCCAACTAATATTGTGAAGTTAGCGGCAAGAGATGGTGTAGAAATTCGTAATTACCGGGTGATCTATGAGTTGCTTGATGATGCAAAACAGTCAATGGAACAACTGCTTGATGATGAGGTGGTCGAGGAAGAGACTGGTGAAATGAAGATTAAAGGGGTGTTTAGGACTGAACGTACGGCAATTATTGCTGGTGGAGAAGTTTTGACTGGTCGTGTTAATGCAGGAATGTTTGGTCGTGTCTATCATGAGAAAGAGCTGATTGGCGAGGTGGAAGTGGATTCAGTGCAGAAGGAGAAAATGCAGGTCAACGAACTGGTGGCTGGTGAGACTGGTGGTATTGCCTTTAAGCTGGAGAAGAGGCTTGTGATCGAGATTGGCGACCGTGTGAAATTCTTTACAAGGGAGCTAAGGAAGAAAAAGCTTTAGAAGATCAATCGATAAATAAGGTGCCTAGTGTGCCTTATTTATTTCTTGCTGTATTGTTCGGTTTTTGTTCGGAGATAGGGAAACAAACAAAAAGCAGTTTTTTATAGAAAAAATGATATTAAGATCTGACCGGCGGATGGACTGATTTCTTTGCGAAAAGAGATGGGGAAAGGCTTAGACAAGGGAAAGAGGAAAAAGTGAATTTTGGCTTAAAAATCCGTGAAATCTGACCAAAAAGCGAGTTTTCACAGAGAAATTTGTGAAAAAATGGATGCTAACAGGGGTGGGTTTGAGCTCGCAATTCTGGAGCTCTTCTCCGGTTTTTCGGAATTATTGAGAATTGCACGAGTTCTAACAGATATGAGCGGTAGTTTATAGGTATATTTATGAATTAATAAAGGTTTAAAAATCGAAAATGAAGTGTTTTCCTGCTGATTTTTTGTCTAGTTTAAGGGGTAACAGTAAGTGGATTAGTTTGGAGATAGATATTTGAGTTAGCTATGTAGGGGCAATGGTGATATATAGATGCACATGTGGTTCTATGGGTCCAGCTGGTTTCTTAATCTAGTGCGTCGTAAAATAGTTATTGTACGACATTGTAAATATGGACAAAAAACGATTAACTATACGTTTAAAATAAATTAAAAATTGGATCACAGTCAAAAATTGGGTCGTAATGTAGGAGTCTCTCATGCTATGTAGTCTTCCGGTAAGCTCTGACGCCATGAGAGGTTCTAGGAGCCACGTTAGTGGTTTGGAATAGATAATTATATACATGACTCTTTCCTGTTTAACATAAGAGTGTTTGCTGGGGTAATTATAGAAATAATAAGTAGATAACAGGGGTAGAGAAGAGTATGATTAGTTCCTAACAGGGGTAGAGAAGAGTTGGTTCTTAAAAACAGAAGTAAAGTTATGAGATAACAAAAAACACCCCTTGGAGGGGTGTTTTTTGTTAATGGTGGATAGAGAAATACCCACTATCTGGGGAACTGTTACTTCCCTGTAGATTCTGACGAAAACCGTTTTCGCCTAATTGATGCTTCCCTGGCAGATTTTGGCTGGTTGCAAAGCCAGGATGTCCATCATGAAGGTCGGAAGCGAAATTTGTTTTACGTGGGGCCTCAGTAGCGTGTGAAGGACTGACGATCGGAGTGAGTGGCACTGATTCAAAATTGGGCTTCTTTTTGTTCTTATTAAAGGGTTTTTTATTCTTTTGGCTGTGTTTTGAATTACTAATATTAGTATTTCCCTGCTCCACGGGCTTTTTAGGCGTTGTCTTTTCCTGTTCGCGAGTTAATTCTGTAGCAGACTTGACACCATTAGAGGTAATTGGCGTAACGGAATCCATCTGCTTAAGGACATTACCTAGATCCTTGAGGGTCATTGAGTCCTTCCCTGCGGCGGTATTAGGTGAGATTTTTTTAAAGGTTTGATAACTGGATTCTTTGATGAAGGCAGGCTTAGGTTGAGTGGGGGAAGTGTTTTGGATCGTGGTAGTATCTTCTTTATGGGGCTGGCGGCCAGAATCGGAGAGTTCTTTCTTGTATTTTTCACTCTGTTCGATAGTGGCACGAATTTCAGCCTCGACATCGGCACGAGCTCTAGAGAAGAGATTGCGAGAGTTGGTAATGATTGCATCTAGGTTATCTGTGGAGGCTTGAGGGATGTTGAGTGTGGTTGCAGAGAAGGCTGGCGCTTTTTCGCCATTAATAATCATGGAGATCACAAAGTGACGGTTATTCATTTGGATTAAATCAGAACTGTCAAAGGTTGGTTCGAATTGTTTGACTAGGATTGGTGCGTCATCGGCGGAAACACGGAAGGAGATGGTGGTACCGACGTTGCCAAAGACAGCGTCACGTACAGAGTCGGTCATCTGAGCAATGTACTGGTTGGCCACGGTGAGGTTTAGGCCATACTTGCGGGCTTCAGAGAGAATGACGGAGAATGAATCGGTGGCAAAGTTTTGGAACTCATCAACGTATAGATAGAACGGGCGGCGTTTTGAGACGTCTGGAATATCAGAGCGCGACATGGCAGCAAGCTGAATTTTGGTAACTAAGAAGGAGCCTAGGATACCTGCATTGTCTTCACCTATGAGACCTTTTGAGAGATTAACGACAAGGATTTTTCCTTCATCCATAATCTTGCGAACGTCAAAGC
>NZ_PRLL01000005.1:29158-32097 GCF_004138405.1 Candidatus Nanosyncoccus nanoralicus | reverse complement strand
CTTTAAAATACCGTACTTTTCTTCAATTGCGGGAACATCTATCTCCTCAATATTCGAAAAGCCCTTAATCAGTCTATACATCCTGGTGTTTTCATCAACAATGTGCAACATGTCGAGGTCTGACGATACAATATAGGTCATATAGTCCCCCTCTTCATCCGCCTGTCTAGCTAGCGTCCCGATAATATCATCTGCCTCATACTCATCCGCCTCCAGAAACTCCCAGCCCAAGGCAAGAACTAACTCTTTTAATAGTGGAATTTGCGCAAAAAAGTCTTCAGGTGGTTTTGTTCTTCCAGCCTTATATTCTGGATAAATTGCTAGTCTTTTTGCTGTTGAGGTCTTCGCTTTATCCCACGCAACTACCACTTTCGTTGGTTGCAATTTTTTCACAATCTCTGTTGCAATTGTTGCAAAACCATACACTCCAGAAGTTGGCGTACCGTCCGATGTTGACAACGCCCCCATTGCAAAATACCCCCTATAAAATACACTCTTACCGTCAATAATTACCAATGTCTTCATCGTCTCACCTTAGTCTAGTTTTTTTTAATTAGAATTCAATTCGATCGAGAATCACATCTACATCATCATGTAGCTTAGCTACGCTTTCATCATTAAGCACATAGTAATCTGCCATTGCAATTGGACCACCCTTCTCTAAATTCTCCACCTCAGACCTATCACGTTCTTGAATTTCTTTTGTATTGAATGGCCTCTCTGGTCTTTTTCCAACCCTAAAATGTCTCAGGGCCTTTGGTACTACAACCGCCAGCACTGTTAATTGACCAGGAAATTCCTTTTTCAAAATCTTATATTCAGTCCATGAATAAAGACCGTCTAGTACAATCCGCTTTTGACCAGCATTAATTAGGTTTTTTGCTTCCTCAATCACTTGCTTCACCACCCAATCTTTACCTTCGGTCTCCCGAATCATCTCCCTGAACCGCTTTTCGCTTTCTCCATCCGCAGTAATTTCGATCCCTCGTCGCTTCATCTCTTTATAGATCATTCCCCCAAAATACACTTTAGGAAAACCCTTTTCAGTCAAATAATCTACTACTACCGATTTTCCAGATCCACTCATCCCCACAACTGCTATGATTTTTATATTGCCATCATTCATCATCTTTTCCTCTTATTTTCTCTATATTACTCTATTTCTTCTCTTTTGACTATTTTGCAAATTTTCGAAAAAAGTTCACAAAATCCGCTCTCTCTTGTGTCTGCCTCATATAAATCAAAATCGATCCCCCCTTTTCGTCTCTTAAACTACCATCCATCTCCGCATCCACCATAAAAGTTGTACGGTTTTTAAAACTCAAAAAAGTTAATAAATTTTTTATTAAGCTCTCACTTCTATCATAAATCTGAAAAACGTCTGAAAACCACCCACGCTTAGCCTTAAATACATTCTGTTTAGAAAATACATATATATCCGAATAACTATTTAGTTCAGCATCCACCTTCACAATCACAATCACTCCAGTTTGCCAGTTATAACCTATTACCAGGTTTGAATAAATTGTCGTGGTTAAATTTTGTATATATACCCCATAATTAGATTCAACCTCTCTTTCTTCACTAATCGAGTCAGTATGATATCCAGCCACTAATTTAAAACCTTCTGGGGAAATTAATTGTTCAGCGATGTACACACCATTTTTATCCACTACCTCTTTTTGTGACACTTCAATATTATATTGCTCAATTGCCACCAAAAAAATTCTCGCCATCCTTTCTCTGTTGCGTTTTATTAATTCAATATTCCAATTCTTTTCTCTTTGTCCAAAAAAGCTCTTCATCCATTCAGAAAATCCACCTCTACCACTTCTAATTCCAAGTTGTACCATTATCTATAATCATACCATGCCTAATTTTAAATTAGAACTTGCTATAATATTAATATGATTTATGATATTGCAATTATTGGTGCCGGTACCGCTGGTATGACTGCCGCCCTCTACGCTCTTCGCGCAAATAAAACTGTTCTCCTACTAGAATCCACTATTTATGGTGGCCAAATCATTCAATCTCCCCTTGTAGAAAACTACCCTGGTCTCCCTAATGTATCTGGCCAAGATTTTGCCTCTCATTTGTATCAGCAGCTTCAGGCCTTAAACCAAAAAATCACCTACCAAACCGTTCTTGACCTAGACTATGCAGATTCTCTTTATTCCATTCACACCAAAAATCAACAATATCATGCCAAAACAGTTATTTTAGCAACTGGGACCACACGCCGCAAGCTTAATCTCCCAGAAGAAGATCAACTTCTAGGTCGCGGCATCGCCATTTGCGCCACCTGTGATGGCCCAATTTATAAAAATCAAACTGTCGCCGTTGTTGGTGGAGGTAATTCCGCCGTTCTTTCTGCCCTCTACTTAGCAGATCTTTGTCAAAAAGTTTATCTCATACACCGTTCCGATCTTTTTCGTACTGAAGAACTTCTCTTTGACAAGCTAAAACTTCGCAAAAATGTAACCATTCTTACCAACAATGAGATCAACTCACTAAAATCTTCCAACCATTTCCTCACCGCAGTCGATCTTAAAAATGATTTACCAAAAGATTTTCAACAAGACCCCTCACTCCCTCGTACTCTTAAAATTCAAGGTCTCTTTGTTGAAATTGGTCGCATTTTCCCAAGTACTGATCTTCTAAAGAACCTAGGTCAAAACCACAATTTAGTTACAGACTCTTCTGGCTTCCCAATTACCGATGATAATTGCGCTACATCTTTACCGGGCTTCTATGTTGCCGGAGATTGCCGCTCTAAAGCTACTCGCCAACTAGTTACCGCTACCGCCGATGGCGCGCTTAGCGCTACTTCTGCTATTAATTTTTTAAACTAAAAAAATGGAGCCATTGACAGGGATCGAACCTGCGACCTGCTCGTTACGAATGAGCTGCTCTACCAACTGAGCTACAATGGCACC
>NZ_PRLL01000005.1:0-29148 GCF_004138405.1 Candidatus Nanosyncoccus nanoralicus | reverse complement strand
AGTTTTGTATAGTTTTTTCGATGAAAGCTACACAAATAAGCACACTATTTCAATCCACGTACCTAAAATTGTACGATGAGTTTTAACGTCTTTTGCTTTGACGTAATGCCGATTGCAGGGATCGAACCTGTGACCTGCTCGTTACGAATGAGCTGCTCTACCAACTGAGCTACAATGGCACCTGATTAGATTATATCATGAAACATTTTCTAGCCCAACGAAAACCCCACTTGAGCCCAGCACTTCCCCCTGAGGATAAACTAAAACAGCCTCAGCTTGCCGCACTTACGAGTCGCCCATTTGCACACCGTGGCGTACATGGTTTCCTTAATCCATCAACCTATCAAAAATACCCCAACGTTCCATCTCCTCATCAGCCCTACCTTTTCATCCCTGAAAACACCCTTGCCTCCTTTCAACTTGCTATTCAAAATCAACTAGCCATCGAACTTGACCTTCACTATACGAATGACCGTCACCTTGTTATTTTTCACGACAATGACACTTATCGACTTACTCAAGTCTCTCAAAAAATTAAACATAGTACTTTAACTAGTATTCAAGAACTCCAGCTTCTTTCCACCTCTCAGCAGTCAAAAAATCCTTTCCCCAAAGAATACGTCGCTAGGATCCCCACACTAGAATCCGCACTTCAACTTATCGCCGGCAAAACTCCCCTCCTTATCGAACTTAAATCTGAATTCAATGTTAATTATCGTCGTTTCTGCCAACAAACCGCAAGCCTACTTCAAAAATATCAAGACCAACACCAAAACGCCCCTATCTTCATCAAAAGTTTTGACCCGCGCATCGTGCACTGGTTTCTTCATTATTGTCCAAATATCCCCTCTGGCCTACTTATTCCCAGTCATCCAAATCCTCTTTATTATTTAGGTTTATCTCTTCTAAAATTCCCCTTCAACTCATGGCTTAAGCCGGATTTTCTTTCCGTCGATAAAAAAAATATTCAAAACAATCATATTCAAAATTACCGCCAATCTCACCCTGTGCTCTGCTGGGTGCTTTCTTCAAATTCCGAAAAACACTATCAAAAGTATATAGATAATTCCATTATTGAATAAAAAATTTAAACAAGAAAAAACAGCCCTAAAGCTGTAATGGCGGATCCGACGAGACTCGAACTCGCGACCTCCGCCGTGACAGGGCGGCGCTCTAACCAACTGAGCTACGAATCCAATACCAGTAGTATACTTTATTGTCCTCGATTGTGCAAGACTTTTTCTCTATCTTCTTTAAATTATGCTAAAATAACTACATAAGCGAGTATCGTATAACGGCTATTATGCTTCCTTCCCAAGGAAGAGACGAGGGTTCGACTCCCTCTACTCGCACCATTTTTTTGTCAAAAAAATCCCTCTTCCAGGGATCTTTTTTATTGATACGATATTCTCTATTCGTCCTTCAAACTAATCATTTCTCGTACCAGTCCCCCTTCACGAATTTGTTTCACTTGTTTATTAAACTCCAAAAACGGAATCTTGATTGACGTATAATTCACTTGTGATTCAGTTTTGTTAATCAATGTCACAAAATAGTATCCATCACCAGACGAAGACATCACACGATCTGAAGTCTGCCCCGCCTCAAGACCCATCGCGATTCCAGCCCTACCCCCGTCAACATTCAACTTATCAACCAATCCCCCGGTCTCCTCATATAAAACTTTTTCACCAAGCTCATCGGCAATAGCCTTTAAATTTTTTCCCGCCTTTACTCCCGCCTGTACAGTCTCCGAAATTCTAATCGCTTCCTTATCAATCTGTTGTGATACTTTTTCTTTCATTAAGGAAAGGTAAAGCATCCTGCGATACTCTTTAACGGATAGACCAAAGTTGTCCTCTAGGATTTTCTTAAAACTCTCCTCACTTCTCTCTACTCCGCCAATCTTACGATGCTTATCGAGCGCACGGTCAATCTCGTCTTTATCCACGGTCAAATGATGCTCAGCCGCCAATTTCAAGGCATAGGCATAATTCTCCGCCTCAGTTAAGGACATTCTTTTGTAATGATTCATCATTGACGAAGCATCTTTATCATTGCCCAACTTCCCTTGCTGTTGTTCAATTGGCGTAATCGTACTCTTATAAATCATCAAATAATCAGAGTATCGTACACGCTCACCATCTACTGAAGCCACAGGTAGCGGCACCAGCTGAGTAAGTCTATAAAGTACTGAATCTGTACTCTGCCACTTATATAGAGATAGGTACAAGAATCCACCAAACAACATTACTGCCACCAAAGAGATCACAATAGTCAACGTTACAATACGATATTTAGCATATTGTAGAGGATATTTAAACTTTCGCCCCTTCGATAAAACTTCTTCGCGTCTCTCTTCGACCCGCTCAAGCTCTGTCTTATTTTTAAATTCCTCAATTTCCTTCTGCTCTTTACGCTGTTTTAAACGTTTGATAATTGATGGCTTTTTTTCATCATTTTGTTCTTGTTTCTTCACTCTTATTTCTCCTCTTCTCTACTTTGTATTTTTTGCCACGACATTCTGCAATTTTTCATAAATCTGCGCCGGTTTCCCCACTACTGAAATCACTAGATCACCCACACCAGTTTGAATTAAAATTGTTCCATAACCTAAAATCCCCCCAACCACCGAAGTGATTCCGTAAGAAATGCTCTGGATTTTGTCTAACCCCAGATCCACTACAGTTTTCTTGAATAAACCTTTTTGTGAAACCTGTCTAATTCTTTGGTCTGTTACGATATAAACCGAAAAATACCACATCATGTATGCATAGAAAAAACCACACACCCCCACAAACACAAACCCCAGAAAAATCCACAGCATTCTTAGATCATTCTGCCACAAAAAAAGCGGAATTATTCCTAGCATTATCATCAATACTAGAAAAATAATTCCCGCTTTTGCTGTTGAAAAATGGCGACGAAAAATAAACTTAACTTCTTCCCCTTCTCGTTGCCCATCAAATACTAATTTTGTCATATAATTTCAATTTATGGTGACCCGGGCGGGGGTCGAACTCGCAACCTTCTCCTTAGGACGGAGCTGCTCTATCCATTGAGCTACCAGGCCAACACAAATTAATTATACCATATATACTTCACTATCTTAGCGAGTATATTTTTCGTTCAAATCTTCGTAATCATAAAGTTCAGCATCAGTGAACCATAGCCTCACTTCTTCCTCTGCCTCTTCTGGATTTCCTGAAGCATGTACAAGATTAGGTACACCAATCTTTTTTGCATTAGAATAACCAAAACTCATGTGAGAAAAATCACCACGAATTGTACCCATATCCGCAGATTTTGGCTCAGTTGGGCCAACAATCTTACGCACCAAAGCTACCGCCTCCACTCCTTCAAGGCACATTGCAATAATTGGACCAGACATCATATAATCCAGATTATACATAAAAGTCTCCTCACCACGACGTGAAATCAACTTTCCAATATCTTCATAATGTTTCTTAAATAGTACCTGGTCTGGGCTTACCATCTTCATGCCAACAATTTTTAGTCCCACACGCTCAAAGCGTTGCAAGATCTCTCCCACGATACCACGTTGAACTGAATCTGGCTTAAAGATCACAAGAGTTCTTTGCACGAAGTCGGCAAGATCGACCTCCTTTTGTTTATTAGTAGGTTTATCTTCTGACATACGTACTCCCTGAGCTATGCTCTTACATTTTTCTGATTATAACACAACCAGTCAAGCCATTCCACGCCTACTCTCATCCAGGCGCAACTCGTAGTCTTAATCACAAATTACCGCGTTAATCAATTCCTTACATCCCCCGACCTTTTTATTGTAATTTTTTTGATAAGTTTCCCGAATAAAACTATACATTTCCTCAAATTTCACCGAAATATTTGCAAGATCAACCAGCTGTAACGGGAATTCCGTCAACACATCCGGCCTCTTCTCCTTTTGAAATTGTATAAATGCATTCTTTTTCGCTTCTAAATCGTTCTTTGCTTCCACATAATCCACTACTTCAGTCTCCTCAGAAGAATGATAGAATTTATAAGCCGCTTTCGCCACCTCTGTTTTTAAGTTAATCCATGCATTGCCATACGACACCAATCTTTCATTTCCAGATTCCACCAAAATTTTTGCTGCTTCCTTAATTTCTGACTCACTCCATTCAAAACCGTTGTGAGTTTTATCTCCAGACGATTCCACAATTAACCAATTATGCCACAACGAATAAAGATCCAGAGTCTTTTCTACTTCCGCGCTACTTGCCTTAGACTCATTCAACGCCACCTTAAACGCCTCAAATCGACGATTTACCTCGATATCCTTCAAGACCCCGGCCGTGTCTCCCATTTCTTCGATCAACTGCGCATTTACTCCCTGACTATTTTTTTTGCATCCCTCAATATATCCCTGATATATCTCCATAGAGGTGAAGGTATTGTCATTATATTCTGTTACCTTATCACAGTTCACATTACTTCTTAGTTTTTGTAGGTCACTCTTAATCGCCTTCGCCACACTGTAAGTTTTTGAGTAATCGGTTGAAAACATCCCCGTAATACTTGCAACTATCGAAAAAACTACAATTAATCCCACCACTGCTGACGGGATAATAATTAGTAGCCTCTTCTGTATCTTCGTCAGCTCACCAAAAGAACGCTTAATTCTTTCTCCCAACTTCGGTTTCTTCGGTTTTTCAATTCTCTTGAAATCTGCATTCGGCCCATACCCTGCCGGGAACCCATTTTCAGGTACCCTATTTTCCTGCACTGTATCCACCACCACACTACTCCCAGTTAGAGGCTCGTAAATTCTCTTCTCCGTCGGATTCATATTGATTTGCTGATCGACTAGTTCTTGATTATAGTCAATCTTCTTTACTTCACCAAAAACCTTGAATACCGAATTCGTCCCTACCTCATTATTCGGCTGGTTTCCATCATTCATCTTCACGCCGCCATCCGCATTTGGCGTAAAATCCACACCCGGAGTATTCAGATTATCCATAACCGTATTATAGCACGGTCTGTTATAATATCCCTTATGGATATCTCTGATCTTATTAATGACTTTCTCGAATCTCTTGAAATTGAAAAAGGCCGTTCTACTAAAACCACTGAAAACTACGGACTTTACCTTGCTCGTTTTCTTGATCTAATCACTCAAGATTTTCCCGAAGGTGCCACCATTAAACCCTCTGATCTCACTCCAGAAATTTTACGTAAATTTCGTCTCAGACTCAATCGTTTTGACGACAATCAAAACCATGAACGCCTTTCCGCTCTTACTCAAAGCTATCATCTAATTGCCCTCCGTGGTTTTCTCAAATATCTAGCCAAACGTGGAATTCACTCCCTTGACCCAAGCCTAGTTGACCTACCCCGCGCCGCCAAAAAACAGGTCACCTTTCTCCATTTCGATGAGGTCGAACGTCTACTTGCAGAAATCCCCATCGATACCGAAACTGGCCTGCGTGACCGTGCCATCATTGAACTATTATTCTCCGGTGGACTTCGCGTTTCTGAACTTTGTAACTTAAATCGTGACTCCATTAACCTCGCCCGTCGCGAGTTTATGGTTCGCGGTAAAGGTAAAAAAGACCGCCCTATCTTTATTGATCAAACCACCGCCGATCATCTTGAAGAATACCTTTCCGCCAGAAGTGACACTCTTCCCGCTCTTTTCCTTAATAACTCTTCCAATCAAAATATACCTGACACCTCTGGCGATTTTCGCCGGCTCAGTCCACGTTCGATCGAACGGATTATTCAAAAGTATGCCCGCCTTGCCGGCATCACCAAACACGTCACCCCCCACACCCTTCGTCACAGCTTCGCTACCGATCTTTTAATGAATGGTGCCGACCTACGCTCTGTTCAAAGTCTCCTTGGCCATGCCAATATTGCCACCACTCAGATTTACACCCATATCACTGATCCCCACCTTAAAGAAGTTCACGAAAAATTTCATTCAGAAACCAAAGACTAATTTTTTTACCTCACGATTCCAATTCAACCACGGCCTATACCGCCACTACATAGAGATATAAAAGAATCTCTCTAGCAAACAGCAAGACCAGCCAAAACCCCATAATTAGATACGGACCAAATGGTACTCGCACCTTTTTCTTCTGCATAATTTTCTTCGCGTTAAATCCTAATGCCAACAAATTCGCTACAAAAAGCAACATCAGTGACAATTCGAATCTTCCCAAAAATAATACCGCCGCTAAAGCCAACAAGTAATCTCCTCCCCCTACTAACCGTTCTTTTGAAATTTTATACATTAAAAAATATAGGCCCGGCAATACTAAAATACTGCTCACTAAAGTAAATAAATCATTCTTAATCACTTCACTCACTTGCCTAGTCGTCCCAGTTTGCATACTAAGTAATTTTGAGCCGGGCAAATATCTTAACTCCGAGATTATCCCAAATCTCACCAGCTCATTCAAAATAAAGTACCCCACACCAAGGCCTATCAACACATATAAAATCCAACTAGGCAACCGTTGCCACTTCAAATCATAAACCACTAAAATCCAAAATAATACCGCACTTACCATAAGAATTAATGCTCTTACTATAATCAACGGATTAGTAAAAATTCTCATCAGAAGCTCAATATCAAAATTCCGCCAGAAATCATAACCCGCTCCTTGCCAAAATCTCATTACATCTACTTGTTTAAAAAATAAGCTCAAAATTCCACAAAAAATTAACCCCATCGCCACTTCTGAAGCAATCTCAATTCCCCCAATCTTCTTTCCGCATTGCCGACAACGTCCCCTCTGTAATACCCATGACACAATCGGAATTAATTCATACCAAGCCAGTCGGTGATGACAAAAAAGACACTCTGAACGTCCACCAATCCTCTTCCCCTCTTCCTTATATCGAATCCGATAAGCCTGACAGCATGCAAATGATCCAAAAACCGCCCCCACCACAAAAAATATTAGATAAAGCACCACTAACACTATCTGTATATTAGCATAAGCCTCTTGATTTTTCTATGAGATTTTATTATTATTTGCTTAAGAAAAACGCCAAAAACTTGACTAAAAAGAAAGGATCAAATGGCAAATCAAAATCTAAATAACAAAAAAGGCTTCACCATCATCGAGGTTGTCTTGGTACTTGGTATCGCCGGTCTTATCTTCCTTATGGTCTTCATCGCCCTTCCTGCTCTCCAACGCAACCGCCGCGACACCCAGCGCACCTCTGACATCTCCAGACTCGCTGCTGCCCTAACCAACTATCAGTCAAACAACAGTGGCGCTATTCCTTCAGATAAATTTGGCTCCTACGTCTCTGGACACACCGAGGTCGACCAAAACATTTCCCGTACTCTCAATCACCAATCTTGGGCCTATTTCTACGATTCCTACCTAATCATTGGTAAAGAAGATAAAGATAAATTTGTTGACCCAGAAGGTGGCCCGTACTCTCTATCCATTTCTTCCTGCCGTGAAGCTACTTCTTATAATGCAGAGACCAAAATTTGTAACAACGGTCAACGTTCAGCTTCTACCTGGCGTGATCAATCTGAGGGCCGTCCAAACGGTGTAGAAGACGTCACAGCCGGTAACCCTTACGAACAAAGTGGTACCAAAGGTCACACCATCAGTATCGTCACCAATGCCACCTGCGAAGGCCCAGACGCTATTCATGCTTCCGGCTCACGCAAAGTTGCCATCCTTTATAAGAAAGAAGGCGGCGGCTCAATCTGTCAACCACTTTAAAAAAAGACACCCCGCAAGGGGTTCTTTTTTTAGTCTAATATTTTTACCACTTAATTTCTTCAAGACCCTTCGACTTCAGATATTCATTTGTTTTCGAAAATGGCCTAGAACCAAAGAATCCATTATGAGCCGAAAGCGGCGAAGGGTGAGCCGATTCTAAAACTAAGTGTCTCTCTTGATCAATTAATACCTTTTTACTTCTAGCATCTCTTCCCCACAAAATAAATACCAAATTCTCACGATTTCTATTCAAATACTCCACACAGTTCTTCGAAAAAATCTCCCACCCTTTTCCTCTATGCGACCCAGCTTTATGTGCCTCCACCGTCAATACATTATTTAGTAGCAACACTCCCTGTTCCTGCCAACTCGAAAGATCACCATCTGGATTTAAGTGCTTCCCCACATCTGCATCAATTTCCTTGTAAATATTTAAGAGACTAGGCGCCATGTATTTTCCACCCTTTTTAACTGAAAAAGCCAACCCATCCGCCACTCCTGGTGTATGATATGGGTCTTGCCCCAAAATTACTACCTTTATTTTGTTTAAATCAGTCAAAAAAGCCCTAAACACCGAGTCTTTTTCTGGAAAAATCGTCTTTTTTTCATATTCTCCATGTAAAAAATCAGCTAATTTCCGAAAATAAGCCTTTGAGAATTCTTCCTCCAAAAACACCCGCCAACTCTCATCAAAACACTTCATCTTATAATGCAAATAGTTTTCTTAATTTCTCTTGTACTTCATCAATCGTTCCCCCAGCGTCTAGGCACTGCAACTTCATTTCCTTCGCCACCTTAAGATATGCTTCATTCACTTTTTTCTGAAACTCTGTTGGCTGTGTTTTTAATACTTCACCCACTCGACCTTGTTCGACCGCCTGCGTATTTAGCCTACGTTGCCTCTCCTCATCTGATAGTGTCAGTACTACCATCCTATCAGGCTTAAAATAATAGTCCGGCATAATTTCTTTGTGCAAACGCGAAATTAATGATTTTGATACCCCACCAGCATAACCTTCATAAATCAAAGTCGACAACCAGTTACGTGTCAAAATCACCGTCTCACCTCGCCTTAATGCAGGCTCCGCAATCTTTCGCCATTGTTCATAACGATTAATTAGGAATAGCAGTACCCTAGTTCTGTGGTTAATATCTTGCTTAGTCTTATATGTTAACTTAGAAATCTCAGAGACAAAGGGATCCTCCGAACCAGTTCCCGACTCTGAATAAGCCGTCACTGTTTTACCCCTTTCCCTTAGATATTCAGCCAAAAGTCGCGCCTGTGTATCTTTTCCAGTCGCATCTTGCCCCTCGATCACAATCAACATTATTTCACTCCCGCCGCATGCTTTTTCAAAATTTCCCCACCTTTTTTCTTCCCTGCTGCATATTCAGAGTAACATTTTGGACAAATTGCTCTATACTCAACCTCTGAGGTGCCATCATCAATTAAGACATCTGGGCCATCCGCCATAAACTCGCCATTCAAAAACCGCGCGTTCAGCGTTGCCTTACGTCCGCACTCACATATCGTTTTAATTTCATCGATATCGTGTGCCATCTGCAATAATCTAGTTGCCCCTTCAAAACCGCCGTCAGTCAACCTAAAGTTTAATCTTAAGCCATAAGCCATTACCGGCACTTCAAGGTCCGTCGTCACTTTCATCAACTGATCCACTTGTTTTGACGTCAAAAACTGCGCCTCATCAACGAGCACACAAGAAATTTTCTTATCCCTAATATGTTTTTTCAAATAACTAAAGAGATCATCTTCTTTCTCAAAACAAAAATCCGTCACTCGCTCCGGCCCAATCCTGGTTAACAATTTTTCGCCATTCTTAGTATCCGTCTTTGGCTTCATCACACAGACCTGATGTCCGCGCTCTTCATAATTAAAAGCCACCTGTAAAAGCTGCATTGTCTTTCCGCAGCCCATTGCCCCGTATCTGAAATATAGTTTCGCCACAGCATCCTCCTAGTATTACTATCTCTATAGTAACACAAGAGTTCAGTTTCTACACATCTTCACTAAACTGCGAATTATAAAGCTCCGCGTAGAAGCCGTTCTTTGCGATCAATTCCTTATGATTACCTTGCTCAATGATATTCCCCTCCCGCATTACCAAAATCAAATCAGCCTCTCGAATTGTCGACAACCGATGTGCAATCACAAAGGAAGTCCTCCCCTTTGTGAGCTTTGAAAACGCATCCTGGATTAACTGCTCAGTACGTGTATCCACATTAGAAGTTGCCTCGTCTAAAATCATCATCATCGGCTCACTAATCACCGCTCTAGCGATTGTCAAAAGCTGCTTCTCACCCGCTGAAATATTATCCGAATCTTCCGAAATTACTGTCTGGTACCCATTTGGTAAGGATTTTATAAAATGATCCACTCCCACCATTTTTGCAGCCTTATAAACCTCCTCATCAGAAATCTTCTTTGCTCCATATTTCAGATTCTCCATAATTGTCCCTGAGAATAACCATGTATCTTGTAAGACCATCCCGAATAAATCGCGTACTTCATCACGTCGCATTTTCTTAGTCTCCACTCCATCAATCAAAATCTCGCCATCATTAGGATCATAAAATTGCATTAACAAGTTTACAATCGTAGTCTTTCCCGCCCCAGTCGGACCCACAATCGCCACTTGCATTCCTGGCTCAATTTTTACCGAGAAGTTCTTAATCACAGGTTTTACATCATAACTAAAATTCACGTTTCTAAACTCCACCTCACCAAGAAATTTACGATCCTTATTCATGATTTGCTTAAATAAACTTTTTTCCACTTCTGGGGTTTCTTCCGTTTCTTCAAGGAAGTTAAAGATTCTTTCTGCTGCTGCCAAAATCTGCTGAATCGTACTTGAAAGCTGTGCCACTTCAGTAATTGGCCTATTGAAGCGATTTAGATACTGGATAAATGCTTGTATTCCACCAATTGAAATTGCTCCTGAAATTACATAATAACCACCCAACATACACACCCCAGCATATGCCAAGTTTAAAAATACATGTGTTAGTGGAAATGTTAGTGAACTTAAAAACTGTGCCCGTCTACTTTCTTCGTATAACCTAGTATTCATCTTATCGAAACTCTTAATTGACTTACCTGCATGATTATTTGCTTTGATAATCAACTGGCCACTAAAGTTCTCCTCAATAATCGAATTTAATTTACCCAGCGTTGCTCTTTCAGCCGCAAAATATACCTTTGCCTTCTTTAATACAACCGAAATAAAAATAGTTGAAATTGGTACGGCGATAATAGCAATCAATGATAACGTTATTGAAAGATACAACATAATTGCAAGATATCCAAACAACATTGTAAAGCTTGTGATTATCTGGGTTAAAGTTTCCGCAAAAGAAACAGAAATTGTATCCACGTCATTAATCATCCTGGACATCACATCACCATTCGGCGTTTTATCAAAGTAGCCAATTGGTAGTTTCCTCATCTTCTCCAAGATACTATTTCTTAGTTTCTTCTCATATAAAACCGACAACGACGAAGTCACCACGCCTTGAATATAAGAGATCACTGCCGATAATAGAAAAGTTGCAATTAATACAAAACCTAAGAAGTTAATCTCTGGCCAATTTATTGCACCCTGATTTTTTAACGATTCCATTGCCGAAGTCGTCATCATTCCTAAAATCATTGGACCAAACACCATCAAAAGCGTTGACACCAACGACAGTATCGACGCCACGATGATTTTCACCTTCCACTCTCTTATTGAAAACCAAAAACGTCTTAATGCCGATTTAAAATCTTTTGGCCCCTGTGAACTCATGCCCTTACCGTGCATTTTATTTCTCCCCTTTCTGGCTCATTCTATTTTCCGTGTTTTTTCCATGAGTCAAAGCTAGCTCCGCTTCTAACTCTTTTTCAGAAAACTGCGACTTAGCAATCTCAAGATACACCGGACAATTCTTCAGTAATTCGTAATGTGTCCCCTTCCCAACAATCTTGCCTTGCTCCAATACAATAATCTGTTCAGCGTCTCGAATCGTATTAATTCTCTGTGCCACAACTAACACTACAGAATCTTCTGTTATTTTCTTTAAGGCCTTTCTTAAATTCCTATCTGTCTTCATATCCAGAGCCGAAAATGCATCATCAAATACATAAATTTCTGGATTTTTCGCTACTGCTCTTGCGATTGACAAACGCTGCCTTTGTCCACCAGAGACATTAGTTCCTCCTTCTGAGATTTCCGTATCATATTTTTTAGGCATCTTCTCAATGAATTCGGCTGCCTGTGCAACTTCCGCTGCCTTCTTCATTTGCTCATCTGATCCATTTTTCACCCCGAACAAAATATTTGAACGCACCGTCCCTCCAAATAGATACCCCTTTTGTGGTACTAAGCCAATTCGATTAATCAAATCAGCCTCAGAATAATTCTGAATCTCTACCCCGTTAATCAAAATCTGCCCTTCTGTAGCATCGTAAAACCTTGGCACTAAATTAATCAGTGTCGATTTTCCAGAACCAGTCGAACCGATGAAGGCCGTTGTCTTTCCTGCCTCCGCAATAAAATTAATATTGTCCAAAATCTTTCCATCGGTTGTTTTATAACCAAAACTTACATTTCTAAATTCCACACTTGTTTTTGATTTTGGCGTATCAAGAGATTTTTCTGGGAATACAATTTTTGATTTTGTCGCTAAAACCTCGTTAATTCGCTTTGCCGAAACATTTGCCCTAGGAATTAACACAAACAGCATTGTCAAAAACAAGAATGACATAATCACCTGTGTAGCATACTGCATAAACGCAATCATCTTACCAAGGTAACTCATATCAAACGATAGTCTTGAAACCCCTACCCAAATTGCGAACAACGAAGTCATATTAAACACTAACATCATAATCGGTGTCTGTAATTGCATAATTCTCACAATCGAAAGATCTGTCTTCGTTAATTCTTCATTCGCCTTTTTAAACTTCTTTTCCTCGTAATCTTCCTTATTTAAGGCTCTAATCACCCTCACCCCAGTCAGATTCTCTCTAGTAAGCAGATTGATTCTATCCATCATCTTCTGAAAAACTGCAAATTTTGGCATCACTGATCCTATAATCACAATTGAGAAAATCAAAAGAATACCAATTGCTAGAGCAATAATCCAGGTCATATCCGGCGCCACTACAAAAGCCTGCACTACCGCCCCCACTGCCATTAATGGTGCACGCACCAACATCGAAAGACACATCACCATTGTTTGCTGCACTTGTGATACATCATTTGTAGTTCTTGTCACCAAAGATGCTGTCGAAAATTGTTCGGTTTCCGTAATCGAAAAAGACAATACCTTAGCAAAAAGATCACGTTTCATATCTCGACTTATCCCAGCGCTCACTTTAGTCGAAAAATAGGACGACACCAAAGTGCCAAGCGCCGACACTACAGTGACCAAAAACATAAAGATACCAGTTCTAAAAATATAGTCCGTATCATTATTATTAATCCCATTATTTACAATATCCGCCATCATCGTCGGAAGCATCAATGTACCAAAAACCTGTAGTCCAACAGCCAGCACCAAAACCAAACACTGCCAGAAATATGGCTTCATATACTTAAATAATTTCAGCATCCATCACCTCCCGTGATCTATTTAGAATTCTTGTTTAAAGAAAGAATACTCTTTTATCGAATAATTTTATTATAATTTATTTATTTTTTCAAATCTTATTTCTGTACCCAGCGAACTAGTCGTACCAAAATAAATACAGCTAGGTTAACTAATACGATGGTCGAACCAGTCGGCGTGGATAAACTATAAGACACCCACATTCCTATCATAAAACAAACCACGGACACCAGAACTGATATGAATATTACCTTCTTAAATGTTTTCACTAGCTGCATTGCCGACATCGTTGGAAAAATAATCAAACTCGAAATCAATAATGACCCCATCAATCTCATCCCCAAAACCACTACAACTGAACAAAGTACTGCAAATATTGCATTATATAAGTTTGTTTTAATTCCAATCGATTTTGCAAAATCCTCATCAAAAGTTAATGCAAAAATCTTGTTATAACAACCGATAAAGATCCCAATCACCAGTACTGAGAAGAACAGACTGATCATCATATCTCCTTCCGAAATCGACAGAATACTCCCAAATAGATAATTATTTATATCTGTATTTACGCCACGCGTTATCGAGATCACAAAAGTACCAAGCGCCAATGCACCTGCTGAAACCATCGCTATTGCTGCATCTGGCTGAATTTTATTTTGACTATTTAATCTCAAAATTAAAAACGACATTATTATTACGATTGGCATCGCAAATTCAAGAGGTGCAAAATTCAATACCGTAGCAACGGCAAAAGCCCCAAACCCCACATGCGACAACCCATCCCCAATCATCGCATTCCTTCTAAGTACTAAGGCCGTCCCAATAAGTGCTGCAGAGATTGATATCACCAACCCAGCAATAAACCCCCTCATTAAAAATCCTTGCCCAAATATCTCAAACATTATGAATTCTCTCCACGTATTCACAAGTTTCACCAAAGAAATATTCTTTTCCAGATAGTGCCAATATTTTATTTCCGATTAAATTTTTATGATCAAGATCATGTGTCACCATCAAAATCGTAATGCCTTTTTTATTTAACTTCAACAAATTATCATATAATTCCATTTTTGACTTAAAATCCAAATTATTCGATGGCTCGTCCAAGATTAACAATTTTGACGTTGCTGCCAAAGCTCTAGCCAGTAAGACTTTCTGTCTCTGCCCACCCGAAAGATCTGCGAAGTGACGTTTTGTAAGATCTGAGATTTTCAACTCCTTCAAACATTCAGATACCACCTTTTCCTCTTCCCTCCCATAAAACGGTCGTACCCCTATCCGATTTAACGTCCCTGAATAAACGATCTCAGATACTGAAGCTGGAAAATTTTTATCCACCTTACTTTCCTGCGGCATATAGCCGATAAATTTACGTTTCAGGTTATGAAAAATAATTTCACCCTTACTCTGCTTAATCGACCCCAGTAAAGTCTTAATCAGTGTTGATTTTCCAGCTCCATTTTGTCCAACGATACAGATGAAATCCCCCTCACGAACTTCAAAGCTTAAATTCGAAAAAACATTTACCTTATCATAACTTACCTGTAACTTCTTTACAGTTAGTATTGGCTCACCACCGTCTTTCATAAACTCTTCATTCCTTTTAGCCACTCTTTCATATCGCGTCTATATCGTCTGTTTTGAATACTAACTATTCAAGGCTTCTTTTAACACTTCAAAATTACGTTCCATTAAATCAACGTATGTTACCCCTGCCTCAAAATCTTTTTTCGAAATATTATGTGCAGATTGAATTTCCAAAATCTTTGCACCCGTCTCCTTTGCTAAAGTCTCCGCAATCAACCCATTTGAAAGCTCAATCTTAAAGACAGCAGGAATTTTATCTTCTTTTATCTTTTTTACTAAGAAGCTTACAGTTTTTACGTTAGCTTCCGTCTGTTCTGAGCATCCTGGAAAGGCGGCATAATATTTAATTCCATAATCATCTACAAAATATCTTAACGGAAAACGATCACCAACGATAATTTCTTTGCGCTTCGCTGTCTTAACCATTTCCCCAATCTTCTGGTCGACTGCAGCAATTTTATCCGTATAATTCTTAGTATTTTCAGATAACTTCTTTTCTTCTGCTTTATCAAACTCTAAAGTAGCTTTAAGAATCTTTTCTGTAATCTCTTTAGCATTCTTTAAACTAGTCCATACATGCTCATCGACTTCGGGTTCCTCCTCTTTATGGTCGTGGTCATGCTTGTGATCATGGTCGTGATCGTGGTCATGTTTATGATCATACTTATGATCGTGGTCATGGTCGTGGTCATCATCATCCTTGTGGTCATGCTCGTCCTCCTGCATCCCCTCGACTACTTCCTCGTTTTTGGTTTTTACTAAATCAACTAGCTTCATCACCTTAGTTTTCTTCGGATCAATCTCACTGATCACTTTTTTTACCCATTCGTCTGAGTCTCCCCCAACGTAAAGAAACAAATTACTATTCTTAATTGTCAAAATATCTTGTGGGGTAGGCTCAAAACTATGTGATTCAGCCCCAGGCTTCAATAACATCTTCACAGAAACCTCTGTGTTGTCACCAGCTACCGCACGCGCAAAATCATAACCAGGAAAACTCGTACTCACAATTGAGAATTTTTTTCCCGTCTCATGCTTACCCAGCATGCTAGCAAACTTTATTCCAGCAAAAGCCACGCCCGCCACAATTAAAGCCGCCACCGCTCCTTTATAAATTTTTTTCATTATTTCTCCTTGGATAATTAATTTATACAAAAATATAATCTATTAAATGTGTATAAATTATTTACTCAATCATCCATCTGATCTCTTAACGCAATCTGAGTTAGATCCCCCTTTAGAATCAAACTTCTCCCCGTGTTTAGCTTTCTACACTGGCAATTAGCACATACCCCGGGTACTATTCTAGTCTCTCTTTTTTCTAGACAGAACTCCATGTCCCCACAAAAACCACCCCCGCCTGAAACAGTCGCTTCAATCCCCCCACAGTGTAGACATTTTATATAAACTTTTGGCATTTTAGCCTCTTGGTGGTTCACCCTCCGGCTCATTCAGTAGCTTCTTAGACTTAATCTCATAACGCTTACCATTCACCGGTGAAACATAATAATCTTCATTTAATAAATTCACAAACATCGTCAAATCCTTATCATCCATGATAATGATTTTGCCGTCATCATCTGTCATTAACTCCAGCTTCATCTCGTCAGAATAATCCACTAGCTGTTCTTGCGACATCTGCTCTTTAATATCCATATCTTGCAACTTCTTTACGAGAGGCTTTTTATCCTGCAGTAAAGCATTCAAGGTTAATCCCTCAGCAAAAGATAGCTGGTACTTTTCCTCAATCTCCCTTGCTTTCGCCTCAGCCAGCATCTGTGCCTTAAAATCATATTGAAAAAGGTTCTCAAACTTACTCTGATTGAAAATTACCACATTCTCATCAATAATTGCGACTTGATTATCATCCGGCATTTTCAGCGCCACCTCGGCGCTAAACGGTTCAAAACTCTCACCATTTAATTCCCAAGAAGACTTAGCGTTAAGCGCTGAAGCGGCTGAAATCACCTTTGCAATATAGAACGTTTTCATCCCATCCCCACCAGGATAAGTAAATCTTGCCAAAATGCCCTTCACCTTCTTAAATTGGTGCTCATTATCCGTAAAATAATCAATATCCTTATATTCTTTTTCCACCAAACGAATCAGACTCTCAGCTCTCACCACCTTGTTGAGATCTGTGCGATAAATCACCTTATTTTCACCATCTGATTTTTCGTATTCACGACATTCCAGGCCTTTGTCCGCTTCTTTAATCACAAAAGCCACTGCCTCACCCATAAACATTTGCTTTACAGAATTAGTTAGTTTTTCTGAATAACGAATCTTAAACGGAGTGTAATTTTTATTAAATAGAAAAAGCTCACAAGAGACATTATTCTTTACTTCATCAATTTCATTTGCCCACAAGAATACATCAAAATCGCTAATCTTCTTAATCTCAGAATTTGTAAATGCTGGTCTATCTTCTGACTCCATACTTCCTCTCTTTTTCTAACTAGTTTAACACAAAAAAGTTTGACTATGCTAGGTCAGCGTAGGTTTCTTTCAGCCTCTCATTTTTAGTCAGACCAAATTCAGCCAAAATTCCCTCCAATTTTCGCTGTCCTTCCCCCACTTTTTCATTATCATCCAGTGTGATTTCAATTTTTACGAAATCCTCTTTCTGGTTGTCAATTTGATCAATATAAACCCTTGTGTTCTTATTAATCTCAAGAGATTGCCTTCGACGTGGAATTTCTGCCTGCATCACAAAACCTAATTGCAGTAAAATATTTGCTGCTTCCGCATAGTCTCTCACTTGCGTCACATGCGAAATGGTCACTCCAGAATCTTCAATATGTCTCTTACAAATTAAATCATACTTCGCTGGGCGATCCACTGCCTTCATTTCAATCCTCAAAATCATTCTTGGATAATTATTATGATTCTGATAATTTTTTGGCACAAAAACTCTGTTATGCTGCCAATAAACTGGCCCAAAATCATAATCTAAATGTGATAGCTTCGCCTCAAACGCATCACGGTCTGCCAATTTACTCTTATAAATAATCGTTCGCATCTCCTACTCCGTTGATACCAATTCTACTTCAACATTTTCCGCCCCCTCATTTTCTCGCGCCTTATTCGCCCACAGATCAGTTAATTCGTTCATTTCAATTCCATCATGCCCCTTCACCCAAATTAGTTTCACCCTAGAGTCTCGATATAGCTCATACAATTCTTTTACTAAATTTAGATTTTTAATAGGTCCAGTCTTCTTTTTCCAGCCATTTTTTTCCCAACCAGGTGCCCATTTTGTCAAAACATTGCTCCAAAATTCTGAGTCTGAATGAATTTCCCCCTCTTCTCCAGCCAAAAACTGCATTGCCGCACGCATTGCTGCGCCTTCCATTCGAATATTCGTTGAAGCTTCTTCTCTTCCCAATCTCACCGGCTGACCATCACAAATCACAGCATAGCCACCTGGCCCAGGATTAGGCGAAGCACTTCCATCTGTCCATAAAATCTTCACTATAAACTTCCCTGTACATCATTTACAATTGCGTATATTGGGAATAGCACCGCCACAATAATGAAGCCAACCATTACTGCCATGATTACCATCAATACTGGTTCAATCAAGGTTGAAATTGTTCGAATTTGTTCTTCTAATTCGTCCTCATACACTTGCGCAGCCTTCGCCAACATCTCATCTATTTTACCAGATTCCTCACCGATCGAAGCCATTTGAGGCACCAATGGCAAAATGTAAGAAAGATTTTTCAAAGATGACGACAAAGTTTTACCTTGTTTAACTTTTTCCGAGACTTCCTTAATTTCTTTTTCCAGTACCACGTTATTCATCGCTTCCGCTGAAATCTGCAGAGTGTCCTGAATCGATACCCCTGCCGACATTAAGTTCGAAGCCGTTCTAGCAAAACGCGAATTATATAAACGCCAAAACATTGTCTTAAATATTGGAACATTCAACTTCGCTAGTGCCGCCCATTCAATACCAGTTGTAGTTTTTCTAAACTGAAATAGAAAATAAATCGCCACCCCCAACAAAATCGTTACCAACCACCAAGATGCCACCAAAAAGTTCGCAAGTGAAACTAGTGCACCTGTCGCCCATGGTAGTGGTTTCCCTATATCCTTATATAATGACTGAACTTGTGGCACAATCATAAGTACCATAAAGACTAGTACCGCAATAATCACCATTAAAATAATGGCTGGATAAACCAAAGCACCACGAATTTTTGAAATCATCGCGTTATCTTTTTCCTGCTGCTCCGCCAAACGTTTCAGTGACGAATCCAAGCTACCCGAAGCCTCACCCGCTCGAAGTAATGCGATATACACTTTATTAAACACATCCGGATACTTTTCGCAAGCCTGGGTTAAAGTTTTACCAGCCTCCACGTCCACCAAGATTGACTCCACTACCTTTTGCATTGGCTTACTTTCGGTCTGTTCGATTACAGTACGTAATGAATTAGACAAAGGCAAACCAGCCCCGATTAAAGTCGCAAACTGTCTCGTAAAGACAATTCTGTCTTTCATCGTAATCTTGTTTTTAAAACGCTGAAATAGCCCAACCCCTGACATATCTTCATCAATTCGGTCCGGCGTCATTCCCTGTTCGATCAAAAGCTTCCCAGCAGTACGTTCATTTTCTGCCTGGATCACCCCCTTAGTCATTTCTCCAGTTTTACTATCTCTAGCTTTATAAATAAATCGCTTCATTAAATCCCCTTCACCAACCTATCAAACTCACGCATGTCCACTGCATAATCTCTTGCGCTATCGTAGGTTACCGTACCCTGTTGTACTAGCTTCGCTAAAGTACGATCCATCGTCTGCATTCCTTCATTTGCACCAGTCTGTATCGTGTTATCAAGTTGATGCGTCTTGCCCTCACGAATAATTGAACGTACAGCCGAGTTTGCAATCATAATCTCTGCTGCTACCACTCGACCCCCACCAATCGCTGGCACTAGTCGCTGCGAACAAACTGCCATCAAAATTCCCGCTAGCTGCGAACGAATCTGCGGCTGCTGTTCAGCCGGAAAAACATCAATCATACGATCAATTGATTGAGCTGCCGAATTTGTATGAAGCGTTGCAAATACCAAGTGTCCAGTCTCCGCGATCGTAATTGCAGAAGAAATCGTCTCAAGATCACGCATCTCACCAAGTAACACCACATCCGGATCTTCACGTAGCGCCGACTTTAAAGCTCTTGAGAAGGAGTAAGTATCATAATGCACTTCCCTCTGTGCGACCACAGATCGAATTGACTTATGCGTAAACTCAATTGGATCCTCAATCGTCAAAATATGCATCGCCTTTTCAGAGTTAATCTTATTAATAATTGCTGCCAAAGTTGTAGACTTACCAGAACCAGTCGGACCCGTCACGAGTACCAACCCACGTGGATAATCGGCAAATGAAGAAATAACTTGTGGCATGCCCAATTCTTCAATTGTAGGCATCTTTGTTGGGATTAAACGAAATGCTGCAGCCAAATTTCCTTTTTCATTAAAAGCATTCACACGAAAACGTGCAATTTCTCCGAAAGAAAATGAATAGTCAAATTCTTTATCCTTTGACAAAACTTCACGCTGCATTGAGTCCAAGGTTGAGAAAACCAATTTTTCCACCATCTCACTTGTTAGAGCTGGCGTATTTGGAATCGGTGTCAGTGAGCCATCTATCCTTAAGATTGGAGGTAGTCCAACCTGAATATGTAAATCTGATGCTCCACGCCTAATACACTCTTCAAGCAATGTCTCAATCTTAATCGAAGTCGGTAAGCTAGTTGGCGTAGAAGCAGCTGCCGCCTGATTAGCCGCCGTCGTTTTTACCGCCGTTCCTGTTATCGCCGTCGGCTGCGCCTGTACCTGTGCTTGTTGTACTGGAGCCTGCATAGGATTCGTCTGCGACACCCCAGCCACACCCATCGCTGGAGCTGGGCCCGTCATGTTTGCTTGTGGCTGTGTATTTTGCTGCATTTTTCTCCTCTTTTCTCTTATTTTAGCATAAGCTTCATTGTTTATGATAATTCACTAATTGCAATTTAGAAGTTTAGTCTAAGCAAGGTCTGACGCCACCCTATTCACCTCACTCACCGTCGTTACTCCCGTCAAAGCCTTCATCATACCATCTTGACGCATCGTCAAAGTTCCCTTCGCCCTCGCCAACTTCATAATTTCACTCGAAGTTGCATGTGAAATAATCATTTTCTGAATGTCATCATCTACTTCAATTGTCTCATAAAGGCCCGCCCTCCCCTTATATCCACCAGGCGTCTCTCGATCATCAATTCCACGCACCAAGGTATATCCATTAGGATTAACCACCGGTAAGCCTGTATACCCTAAGTCGTCCGACACAATCGCCACCTGTTGCTGATTTTGTGGCAAAATACTCCCCACCAAATCATTTATCTGCTTAGTCTCCATTTCATTTGAATGCACAGCCTCTCTTTTAGGAGCCACCCTTCTCACCAACCTCTGGCCAATCACAGTATTTAAAGTCGAAGCGAGTAGGAACGGTTCAATTCCCATATCAAGTAACCTTGGCAAAATACCCGCAGCCGAATTAGTGTGTAGTGTTGAAAAAACCAAGTGTCCAGTCAAAGCAGCCTGCACCGCCAAGTTCGCCGTCTCTGCATCACGAATCTCACCCACCATCACCACATCTGGATCTTGACGCAAAATACTACGTAGTCCCGCTGCAAAAGTCAGTCCTGCATCCACATTTACCTGAATTTGATTCACCCCATCCATCTTGTATTCCACTGGATCTTCTAGTGTTACAATATTAATTCCATCGGATTTAATTCTACGAATCAAGGCGTATAAAGTAGTAGACTTACCAGACCCCGTTGGTCCTGAAGTCAAAATCATCCCATTTGGTTTTGCAATTCCCCGCTCCACCATCTTTAAAGCGTGTCCAGTCATTCCCATCTGTTCAATATCTAAAGTCGTTCCACTTTTATCCAAAATACGTATCACCACCTGCTCCCCCCAAATTACCGGCGAAATCGCAATACGAAGGTCGACCTCTTTTCCGTCCACCAGCACAGTAAACTGACCATCTTGAGGAATACGGTGTTCATCAATCTTTAGATTCGATAAAATCTTCACCCTTGAAACCAGAGCTGGCTCAATAGTTTTTGGCAGCTCCATCACCTTGCGTAACACGCCATCAATTCGACACCTTACGATTAAGGCCTTCTCTAGTGGCTCAATATGAATATCTGAGGCTTTTGACTTAGTCGCAAAAGTCAGAATGGTTGATAAAGCCTTTGAAATCGGCGAATCCTGAGTAATGATTTTTACATTTGCCCCATGCGAAGTCTCATCTGCTTCCGAAGTTTTAACCGCTTTCTCTACCGCCGTAAAATCACCCCGATATTGCGAGATAGCAGATTTCAGCCCCTTTTCTGAGGCCATCATAATCCTTACCGGTTTCTGTACCAACTGCGACAAGTAGTCCGTCTGCTGCACATTAGACACATCAAGCATTGCCACATATAGTTGTCCGTTTTTCTCCCCAAGTGGCACCACCATTGACCTAGATACCACATCATACGGCAAAAGCGACAAAATCTCCGAATCGAACATCACGTTTCTGAGACTTACATACGGCACATTAATCACCACAGCCGTCGCGTGTGTTACAGTCTCTGCATCTGTCACTTTTTTTGCAATCAAGGTCGCAAGCAGTGGTTGTTTTGTTTTCTTAATTTCCTCCACTACTTCCTGCACTTTTGCACTAGAAACCAACCCTTCCGAGATTAAAAGGGATACCACTTTCTCCTGTGCTTCTTGAGTTAGTAATGTCATGGTTACTCTGTTGCTCTTCCCCCATTTTGGTTATTTGAAGACTCACTTCCATTATTAGCAGAATTATTCTGTCCTGTCTGGCCATTCTGTGTTGCGTTATTATTTTCTGAACTATTCTTTTCTCCAGCCTGTCCCTCAGTTTTCTTTTTCTCTTCTTCAGCTTTCTTCTTCTCTTCCTCGGCCTTTTTTTCTTCCTCACTTAATTGAGGTGTCGCCTTGCCACACGCCACGAGTTCTGCACGATCCAAAATCCCGTTCTGATCCACATCCTCACATTGACCCACATAAACTTCTACTGTCGGATTAATCGCATCTTGGTTAAAAGTTTCTGGATCTGGTTCAACCACTTCAGTCGAAATCGGTGAAATATTTTTGTGTTTCAACATTAGCTCGTCGGGATTTCCCAAAATTGCATTTGAAGCAAAAAACGCTCCTACCATACCAATTGAGGCGATAATGATAATTGTAAAAATATCTGATTGCTTCATCTTTTTTCCTTTTTATTTCTTTATAGTGTTTACCTTATCATCTTTAGCTCTCACTATTTCTGTCTTCTCCTGAACTGTTGTTTCTGCGCTATAAAACGCTGCACCTTGTGCCAATAATTCCAACTTCATATTACCGTTACCGAGATTACTCCCCCATTTAATTTGTGCCGAAGATAAACTAAATGCACGAATTGATTTCTCAATATTTGAAATAATCGACATCGTCTCAGCCTCATTTCGCTTAACCGTCAAAGATACAGGAATTGTTGAAACGCCAGTCACTCGACTTTGTTTATAATTCGTACCTGGCGATAGTTGTTCTGGCTCGAATCCAGACAATAAGAAGATCTGATTTAGCGAAGCAAGTAATGCCTCGTCATTCTTCTGCGCAGGCAAAGCATCCGGTACCACCCGCAGCGCTGAGCACATTTTAATCATCTTTAAATCATATGATCGTTCATCATCGCTTGTCGCCTTTGAATAGGCCGCTGTAAAGTCAATTCGCTTGCCACTTTCATCAAAACAATTTTTCTGACTATCTCGTGCCACGGACTCCAAGTTTGTATTGGCAGCCATCCCCACCATTACGTTGTAACGCAAAGTACCCGGCAGATTTGAAACATCAAGCGATTGCGGATTACAATCTTTTAGTTCCTTATCAGAAAATTTCCCATCCTTGTTACCGTCCTTACAAATTCCAACATTCTTTATAGCAAGATCATAGTTAGCAATCGCTTCGTCCCGTTTCTTAATTACCTTAGCGTTAAAATTCATGTACTTAATCAAGTGGATCGACACCACAATACTTACTCCAAGTAGTAATGATGCGCCAAGAACCGCCATCATCATCTGCTGTTGCAGTTTATTGATTCGAAATCTTTTTCCAAAACTTCTTTCTACCATTTCTACCTACTCTCGCTACCGCTATTTTTATTATCTGTTTGTTTTGTCGACTGTGAACTACACTCCGCATCGTCAGCCCTACAATCATTCGCAGGAGCTGCAAACATTCCCTTAATTTGTTGATATGAATCTGTTACATTCTGTCCAGTAGGTCCAATTGTCATAATATGCTTATTGTTATAGGCAAAAAGCACCGGATCAATTGCAAGTACCGCTGAAAACCTTAAAACTAAATTATTATTCGCGTCACGACCGTTTGAAGAATCCGTGATCTGAATCCCTTCTGGCACCATCTTACAGTTATTTTCTGCGCTCCACTTCGTCACTTCTTTATCCCCCTCAGATACCTGATTACCAGTATATTTAATACACTCGCTTTCAAAGTGAGGCACACCATTAATCTTTCCTTTAAGATCCATTGATGGTTTATAGATTGAGTTTTTTACGTTCTTAATCGAGACGGTTTCAATCTCTGTTCCATTTTCAGTCTGAGTATTACTTTCTCTCGATGAAGCCAAATCATCCGCAACCCCATCTTCTGATGTTTTAACTTCAGTCCCCTTACTCCAAGTTTCAAATTGTGGCGTACGCCAAATCTTCTCATCTGGAATTACAGTTTCTATTTTAGTGACTGTCTTCTTCCCGTCTTTCTTTTCCGGAGTTTCTACCTGACCCAGCGAGCCATTATTTAAATTGGTATTTTCAACAGAAGAATCTGCTTTTTTATCACCTATAGTCTTGTTTTCACTACTCACAGCGTGGTCATTACGTCCCGGATCACAATCAACCTTTCCTCGTGTCCAAATAACATACACATTACCATTTTCAGATAACAAATTTCCTTTTTCATCAGTTTCTTTAATACAACGAGTAGGGATCTGGTCTCCCGTTGCTGTTACAAAACGACCAAAATCATATTTCATCATATTCACTGATTTCTTAAATGACTCTAGCACACGATAGTCAATCTTTGGTTCCTCGCCCGCGTTTGCCTGCGCATCAAAGTTTAGTGTTGCCGTATCTAAATTCACATTAAGTTCAGACATCGTAATCGTATCTGCCCCGGTTGGGAATAAATTTCTCAAAATAGGAAATACTCGCGACAATACTGGACGATTTTTATTAATTTCAGATAATTTCTTTAGCTGATCTTGAATTGTCAAAAAATCAGGCAACTCTTTATAGGTCGTAATCTTATCGCTCAGATTTTTAATATGACTTTCTTGACCAGATATTAATAAATCTTGAGTACCCTTAATACCACCAAGCACTGCCACAGTGGAAATCGAGGCAATTGACACCACAATACAGATAAAGAACACTAGATTGCGAACCTTCTGCAACCTAATCATTTGCAGTTTCACGTCAGGCACCAAGTTCACCTCATACTTGCCAGTCTGCCCAGTCATCATTGTCGACTCATTAGTCTTACCAGAAATTAAGTCCTTAAAGAACTTAGGAATATCTGAAAAAGTCATGTTTTTAAATGTATACTTTTTCATTAATCATTACTCCTTTCCGCAAGACCAATCGCCACAGCAAATTCTGAAGCCACTGGCAACAACATCTGTTGTTGCTGAGGTGTTACTTTTACATATTGCCAAGGGTTTCCCTGAATAGTTGCCACTCCGGTCTTCATTTCAATATATTCTGCAATAAATGGAATAATTCCCGAAAAGCCTGAAAGAACAATCCCACCAACCTGCGCTCCGGTGTAACGGTTTTGGAAGAATCTCACCGATTTTGTTAACTCTAAGGCAAAGTTCTCTAATGTCGAACTAAGTGCATTATAAACTTTCCCTTCAAGCTTGTCTTGTGCAAGACCAAACTTCAAAATAAATTGCCTGGCTTGATCCTCACGTACCTTCAACGAATCTTCCACCACCTTCACAAAGCTCGCAAGTCCCCCTGGAATTGAACGCACCAATCTTGGCGAATCTTGATACATCACCACAAGATCCGTCGAAGTCTCACCAAGGTCAATAATCATTCTCGCATCCTGCACTCCAACCGGAGCTAACGCCCTCACCATTGAAATCGGTTCTGGCTCCTGTGCAATCACGTTTAGACCCAATCCCTCAATTCTCTCTAGTAATGATTCAGCATAAGCATTATCCACAGAAGATAATAAAATCTCCGCTTTTTTAGCATCAATTGGACTAACCCCAAGTACCGCAAAATCAATCTTTGCATCATCCACCGACATCGGTACGTATTGGTCGGCCTCATATTTTACCGTTTTTACCAGCTCTTTTTCTGGCGCATTCGGCACTTCAATAATCGCGGTATAAGTTTTTCTTGCCGGCATCCCCACTGCAATATTCTTAGTCTTAATTCCCGCTTGTTGTCTAGCACCCAAAATAATCTCACCCAGCCTTCTTCTTCCCGCATCTGAATCATCCTTTGTTAATTTCGGATCAATTGGTACATAGGCAAATTTCTCAAGCACCCACCCTTTTTCGATATTACCAGAAAGCTGAATCATTCTGATTGAATTTGTCCCAATATCCAATGCGAAGAAATCGCCCACTCCATGCAATAGACTCATACTAGTGTAATTATAACACAAGCACTATAAAATCTGTAAAGCTTCTTTCGTTTTTTTAAATTCAATATTCTTTACGTTCTTTAGCTTTTTATATTCACCCTCCGCCTGGATTTCCACCTCTCCCCCCACGGCTTCCTCTTCAAAAGTTATTTTAAATTTCAAAGCCTTCTCTCCTTTTACCCCCATAAAGAAACCCCGTATCATAAACCAACACATTGTAAAAATATTCTGAAGTGACGCCATCCTCACTAAAAACCTATCATTCAAGTAATAATCACCACCCCGCACTAATTTCGCCATACTTTCGCCATTTAAAATCACCACGTCTGAAACCCCTGCCATCTCAACTCCGCCCCTATTCCCATCTAGCTCATATCGAAATTTTGGTATAAATCTTTTTTTATGATTTTTCATAAACCACTTAAATAGCACTACTAAAGAAAAACATAATCTGCCGCGCTTCTTCCTTAACTTCTCTCGAATTTTACCCTCATCAAAAACCTCCGTCGATTCAGCCAGCATTCCCATCGTAAAGTAACAAAGCGCAAAACGAAAATGTTCACCATCCACCCTCGACTCAAGGCCATAAACCTCGCCCCCTCTTGCCCTTCTCCCCGTTCGCGCGATATCATTAAAATTACCAAATGGTAGAGTATAATATCGCACTTTTTTGCCAGACAAAAAAGCGGCATTTACTCCAATTGTTGCCGTTCCGTCTCCACCCAAAGTCACCAAAATATCCCCATCCATTAAACACGCCGCTAGCTTTTCTGCATTATCATCCACATCTGTTGGCGCCACCTCATACTGAAAAAAAGTCACATTCAAAAGACCAGTTTTACCTAAAATTACCTTCTTAATTGGCCTTATTGCTTCGGTCTCTACCTTTTTTGCCTGACTTGACCGCGAATTCACCACTAAAACCACTCGAATTCGCCCATTATTAGACTCCTCCGTGATTCTCTTTAAAACATAGTTTAATTCTGTTTCTTTTCTTTTTTGTTTCATTAATTACCTCCGCCGTCCTTAATTTCTTTAATTAAGGCCACCAGGTAGAAGTAGAGCAATTACCGCCCAAAACATTGCATAAATCAAAAGACCAATCACCATATTGAGAATTCGTGTCTTAATTTTTACAATTACCGCCGGTTCATTTTTTGAAGTCATATACTGGTATCCACAGAAAATAAAACCAGCCGTCGCCGCAATTCCGACTCCGAAGGTTAATATATTGAGCACCATACCTAAAATAGCAAAAATCCCCGACTTAGGATCAGTCTCATTGCAATTAATAATAGAAGTCTGAACGCCGCCACAATCTGCAAAAACTGGCTGTGAAAAAGCTAAAACTGTATAGGCTAGCCCAAAAACCAACACCCCCATCATCATAATCTTGGATACCATCTTTAGCGTCTTCATCATCTCTCTTCTCTTAGTTAATCTAATTAATGTAGGTACTCGTGTAATTTCTTAGTATCTTTATGCTTTCTCAGTTTTGACAAAGCCTTCGCCTCAATCTGACGAATACGTTCCCTTGTTACCGCAAATTCAGCACCCACTTCCTCCAAAGTATGTGGACGACCACCGCCAATTCCAAAACGTAGCTTAATCACTTTTTGCTCACGCTCAGACAATGAACCTAAAATTTCTGCGATTTGCTCTTTTAGCATCTGCGCTGCTGCTGCATCTTCCGGCGAAACACGACCCTCGTCCTCAATAAAGTCCCCGAGTACCGAATCCTCATCCTCTCCATCATGGCCAACCGCTGCATCAAGTGAAGCAATATCCTGCTTAATCTTCATTACATAATCGACTTTATCCGGTTCCATCCCCATTTCTTTAGCCACTTCTTCCGTTGTCGGCTCCCGGTTTAGTTCATTCGTTAGTTTCCTCGTTGCACGCAAAACTTTATTGATGGTTTCCACCATATGTACTGGAATACGAATCGTTCTTGCCTGATCTGCAATTGCACGTGTAATTGCCTGACGAATCCACCAAGTTGCATAAGTTGAGAATTTGAATCCTTTATCAGGATCAAATTTCTCCACCGCGCGCAACAAACCCGTATTACCTTCTTGAATCAAATCAAGAAAATCAAGACCACGACCAGAATAACGCTTAGCAATCGAAACCACAAGGCGCATATTGGCTTCTACCATTTTATCCTTCGCCTTCTTTTCCCCCTTTACGATACGATAAGCTAAGTCAGTTTCTTCCTCATTAGAAAGCAGTGGAATCTTACCGATCTCTCTCAAGTATAATCTCACAGAGTCATCTGCAAACTGATCTACGTTCTCTGCTGTAATCTCAAGGTCCTCATCAGAAAACTCATCATCTTCCGAGAGGTCATCCAGGCCAGGCTCCTGTGGACCCATATCCATATCGCGAACAGCAAAAAGCTCCTCGTCTTCATTATTCTGTTTATTATTTTCTTCCACGATCGCTTTTTTCATTACATCAATTTATAACATAAAAAATTAAATTATACAAAT
>NZ_PRLL01000004.1 GCF_004138405.1 Candidatus Nanosyncoccus nanoralicus | reverse complement strand
AACATGAGAGCGACTGGGCTGGCGCTGGTGATTAGTACTTCCATGGCTCGAGAAGTTTTTTCGGTCACAACACTCATAGCAACCTTTTGACCGAACATAATGATAACCATATAGAGCACAAAAACCATGACGTAGGCGTACCAAAAATTTTTAGCACCATTTTCGCTGACATTTTCAACTTGATGGTTAATATCAGGGTTTTGAACTTCAGCAATTTGAGTATCAGATAGTCCATGTTTTTTCAGATAGAAATTAGAGTAGATGGTTTTTAGAAGATTATCCATAACTTGTAGGTTTGGATCTTGCAGAACTGAGATATTTGCTAAATAGGTGTAGGATTTGAGGTCTGAGGAGAGAATGAAGGCAAAATCGACAGACTGATCTTTAATTTTCTTTTTTATTTCTTCTTTTGAATCGTTTGTAATTTTGACATTAGTATGTGGAAAACTTGCAGCAATACTTGGAAGAATTTTGTCAATTTCGGAATTGTCGGATGCAACAAGAACTTCGGGTTTCTTCACTTCTGAATTTTCGGTGTTATGGGATTTTTTAATAACTTCACCCACGCGAGGCGCAAAGAGTAATCCAGACACTGCGAGGACTAGGATGACTGTTGTGATGACAAAAACTTTGTTTTTAAAATATTGGGTAAGTTCATGCTTGAAGATTGTTAAAAATTGTTTCATATTATCCTATCTTTTCTCTTTTATATTTGTAATTTCGTCAATCTCTTTTTCGTCACCAGCATACTCAACAAAGATATCGTTTAGAGTTGGTTCCAAAATGCCGATACTATCAATATCGTATTCTTTGATTAGTTTTTGCATGATTTTTTGTTTTTGATCAGCAGATACCATTTTATAAATTAAGTCAGTATCATCAATAAGTTGACATTCGTTTTCGTATTCGGCTTTAATTTTTTGAACATCTTTTGATTCAATTTTTAGCTTATTCCGTTCATAGCTTTGTTTTATTTGTTTAATGTTGCCCGAAATCATGATTTCGCCGTTTTTCATAATTAGAATATCATCGCAGAACTCCTCAATATAATTCATTTGATGACTTGAAAAAATTACGATTTTATTTTGCTTGATCTGCTCCTTGACGACACTTTCGAGCAGCCTGGCGTTAACAGGGTCGAGGCCAGAAAAGGGTTCATCAAATACAACAATGTCAGGGTCGTGGGCAATACTTGAAATTAGTTGGATCTTTTGTTGATTTCCTTTTGAAAGGGTGTCAAGTGGTTTGTTCTTATGTTCAGACATATTGAGGAAATCGAGCCAGTAATTTACGGACGTAATAGCATCTTTCTTACTCATACCCTTAAGGGTGGCAAGATAAATTAGTTGATCTAAAATTTTTTCTTTTGGATACAAACCACGCTCTTCTGGAAGATACCCAAAACTAACGGCTTTATAGTCAAGAGGTTTGCCATCGAGGAGAATTTCACCACCGCTGGCCTTAAAGACATTCATGAGAATACGTATGGTAGTGGTTTTACCAGCACCATTACGCCCGAGAAGGCCGAAAGCATGGCCACTTTTGGCGGTGAAGTTAATATTATTTAAAGCAGTTTTCTTGCCAAATACTTTCTTAATATTCTTTAATTCGAGTTTCATAGGCTCCTTCTTGAATAATGTTTTAATATGATGGGTTTATGTTGTGTGGGAATAATGTTTAGTCTCACTGCGGTTCTGATCGTCATTCTGGGGAATTTTTGATTTTCATTCTGTTATTCCTGGCACTTTAAATGTTGTAGATAAGGCGATTACTTGTTGGTGGATTTTTTCTAGGTCTTGCTTAATTTCTGGGCTTCCTAGATTTTCCTCAGAGCCAGCTTTAAGGCAAAGGTCCATCACTTGTTTCATCCAGTCTGCAATTTGTAGCATTTCGGACTCCTTCATGCCGCGAGTGGTGATGGCTGGAGTGCCTAGACGGACACCAGAAGGACGAAAGGCTCCACCTTTGTCGCCTGGTACGGCATTAGCGTTTAGAGTAAGTCCAACGAGGTCGAGGGCGCGTTCGTAGAATTTTCCGTCAATGCCGAAGCTTTTTTGGACATTGATTAGAATTAAATGATTATCTGTACCGCCGCCTTGTAATGTAAATCCGTGTTTGATTAAACTATTCGCTAAGGCTTTTGCATTGAGGACGATTTGTTTAGCGTATTCTTTAAAGCTCGGCTGTAAGGCTTCGAGGAAGGAAACGGCCTTAGCGGCAATGATATGCTCTAGTGGACCGCCCTGGGTGCCTGGGAAGACGGCACGATCAATAAGGATAGGAATATTTTCTAAAGTATGTTCGGGCTTTTTGAGAGGGGAGGCGACATTACCATTGGAGAGAATAAGTCCACCACGAGGACCACGCAAAGTTTTATGAGTAGTGGTAGTCATAACGTGAAAACCGTAATCAAGGGGGTTGGGGTGGACGCCGCCGGCGATTAGTCCTGCAACGTGAGCCATGTCGGCCATGAGGAGAGCGCCAACTTTTTGCCCGATTTCGGCGATACGCTTGAAATCTGGAATTTTCATGAATGCGGAATAGCCAACTAGTATAATTTTTGGTTGTTCAGTTTCGGCGAGATGTTCAATTTCTTCGTAATTAAGATCACCATCTTCGGTAGTGCCATAAGAGATAAAATTGTAGATTTTGGCAGACCTGGTGACTGGAGAACCATGAGTGAGATGGCCACCGTGGCCAAGATTCATGGCAAGAATTTTATCACCAGGCTGGCACCAGGCAAAGTAAACAGCTTCATTAGCGTTAGCTCCTGAATGGGGCTGAACATTAGCGTGATCGGCGTGAAAAAGCTTCATGGCTCGTTCAATGGCGAGACGCTCAATGCGGTCAACATTAGTTTGTCCGCCATAATAGCGATAGTTTGGAAGGATTTGTTGTGAGATTTGATCTTCGTCCCAGTGGAAATTGACATCTGGTTTACGTTCTTGAATTTGTGTTTCCTGCCAGCTTAATCCTTCGAAGGAGGGATATCCTTCTGAGTATTTATTAGTAAGAATGGAGCCCATTGCCTTTAAAACATTAGCGGAAACGTAGTTTTCGCTTGGGATTAATTCGAGTCCTTCGGCTTGGCGAACTTCTTCCTGCTTTATTAAATTAAAGATGGGATCTTCCTGTGTATTATGAGAAAAATTTGACATAACTATATCCTGTTTAAAAATTTATGAACGTTTTTGGTATAAGTTATGGATATAATTTAGATCATGAATACCTTCCTTATCTTCAATTATATCACTGTTCTGGCCAAGTTTTTCGACTGTATATTTTGTTTTATCAAAGTCCGGAAAATAAACGTCAGCTTCAGCATCTTCACCATCTACTTCAGTTAGATAAATCTTGTCGCAGTAAGGCAAGAATTGTTGGTAAATTGATCCACCGCCAATGATAAAAAATTCCTGGGAGTCATTTTGATGGTCTTTGATGAACTGGTTTAGATCATGTAGGACCGTGACTTCTTCGGGAAAAGTTGGCTCTTCATCTGGTGAAAGTACATAATGTTTTCGACCGGGAAGAAGTCTAGGGAGACTGAGAAAGGTGGTTCGTCCCATGACAACTGGGTAACCCATAGTGGTTTGTTTGAAGAATCTTAGGTCGCCAGGGATATTAAAAACTAAACCGCCCTTTTTGCCTAATTCACGGTTTTTGCCGATGGCTGCAATAATGCTAAAACTCATGTGTGCTCCTTTGAAAAATAATTATTACCTTAAAGGCTATTCTGTGACCGGCATAATAATTCGACCCTGATGTTTATAGTCAATTAATTGAATGTCTTTTAATTCCTTGGAATTGTCAAACTTGAAGAAGTCGTGAATATCTGGATTAATATAGAGAGCTGGTGCTTTGAAGAGTTCACCGTCTTTTTCGATTTTCTCATCCCGACGTCGCAACTGCTCCTCGATGCCCGGTATTTGATTTTCATAGATATGAGCATCATTAATTACATAAGTCATTAGGCCTGGTTTTAGATTGCACACTTTGGCGATAAGATGACAGAGTACGGCATACTGGGTGACATTAAATGGCATTCCGAGAGGTACATCGTTTGACCTTACAGTAACGATAAGATTGAGTTTTTGGTTGTTATCTGAAACACTCCATTGAGTATTCCAAACACAAGAAGGGAGGGCAGCGGTTTTGATCCATTCGTTTTGCCAGAGAGACATGATCATGCGGCGATTAGTAGGGTCATGTTTAATTGTCTCAATTAGGCCTTGGGTTAATTGATAGCGATTAACAATCCAGCCGTAGGCGGTGCCAATGGTGTGGGCAAATTCTTTACCAAAATGTTTGCCTTGGTAATTCCCTTCCGCGTCAATTTCCCAAGGCCTTGGGTTAATTGATAGCGATTAACGATCCAGCCGTAGGCGGTGCCAATGGTATGGGCAAATTCTTTACCGAAATGTTTGCCTTGATAGTTTCCTTCTGCGTCAATTTCCCACTCGTTCCAGATTTTAACTCCGCGTTCTTGTAGCCAACGCACGTCGTTGCTTTGAGCCTGATAGAACCAGAGCATTTCAAGGACGGCGGTTTTGAAGGCGACGAATTTGGTGGTGAGGATGGGAAATTCTTCTGATAAGTCAAATTGTAAGATCTGGTGTGGAAGACGAATAGTGGTTGTGGGTTTGATGGTCTGAGCTAAGTGATTAGGAAAATTAGACTGGATATCTTGATTTGTTTTTTGATCAAGAACTTTCGGGTTTGTAGTGACACGTTCACCAGTGGTGAGAATTTTTTGACATAGCTCTAGATATTGCTCGTCGAACTTGCTCATATGACCTCCATTTTTAATTAGTATAGCATTCGGTTTAGAAATAAAAAAGCCCCAGCAAAGCTGGGACTAAAGGAAGGTATGTATTATAGGGCAAGTAATCTAGCCTTTTTAGATTTCCATTGATCAAACCATTCGCCACGTACGTCAATGACTGCTGCTTTTAATATTTTGTAGAATATGTCGTAATAGTAGCAGTTATGTTGATGTATAACGAGACTGGCGGCAAAAATGTCCACTAAGGTTTCACTGCCCATAATTTCAGCTATTTTCTCTTCCCCTTCAGATACATAATGATTGTACTTACTGTGCAAGATGCCATAATGCCCGGATGATTCGTAGATGAGACCACGCAGGATTGCATCAAGCTTGTCTGCTAACTTGCATAGATCACGGAAGATTCTATCTTCTACTGAAAGCGTATCAGGATTTTGATTGTAGATTTTAAAATCTCTCAGAATCTGCTTACGAAGCTTGCGTTTTGAGTATTTTAACCTTCTCTTCAAGCAGGCGTATTCCTTGTTGTCGGCATCAGGATCCCTAAGTGGATTGTCAGGTATATCACCGTTCTCTGTTTCACCAAGATCGTGATACTGCATAAAGAGTATGGCACGATCAAGGATACTCTTGTCGATTTTTTTACCATACCTGTCACGAATTTGTTGGAGTAAAGCTACTGCCCCAAACGAATGTTGTGACAATGTTTCTGGGCATAAAGCCTGATCTGAATGCATTTTTTTGGCAGCCCCATAATTTATGAAACCGGAGCGTGGAAAATGATCCATTTGTCTAAAATTGAAATAGTGCTTCCAGATTAAGTTTGGACGTTTTCTGGATTTTTTCCTTCTCTTCATCTCATGATATTGCTTAGGTGGAAGACCGCAGAAATCATCATCTGGAGTTAATTTGATTTTATTTGGATCGTAATTCTCTTTTTGCTTTTCGTTATCTGTCATGTCAGATACCCCCTTTTCTGAAAAATCGGTTGTAGATACATCCTGATTTGACGTATCTTTGTAACTTATAAATATCGCGTCACCAGAATTCATGGCTACGATGTCGGTGCCTTGTTCAGGCGTTAATAAGTAGATACTAAATTCGCCACTGTTGCTAAAATCTATAAAATAATACATAAGATTCCTCCTTTTTAATGTACTTAAGACTCAATAGAAACATCAAGCTTTAGCTTGCTTTTCTCGTGTATTATCTCTGGTATTATATAACTCATAAGCTTTAATCGCAAACATAACCAGGACGATTTTTATGTTTGACTCGAAAGTTTTTAAGCTTGATTTTTTATAGAAATGATATTAGAATATCCTCTAACTTATTGTTCTTTAAAAAGGAGGTTTGTTTTATGGAGAAGAAAGTTTTATTGTCTGAGGACGAAACTGTAAAGACAATCAGTACATTTTTAAGAGGCTTTGCGAGTACTGGGACACATGTGCAGACATTGACGGCGCTTGGTTATGCAAGGTCAAAACATGCGGGTCAGATGAGACGGTCGGGAGACCCATATATCTTGCACCCTCTGAAAGCGGCAACTTTTGCCATTTCAAATGGGATTACAGACGATGTTTTAATTGCTGCGATTATTTTACATGACGTACCAGAAGATACGATGACTCCGATTACGGAGCTTCCGTGTAATAGCGAAGTAAAGCATGCGGTAGAGCTAATGACTTATCGTCGTTGTGATGGTGAGTCTAAATTGTCGGCAAAGCGTCGTTATTACAACGGCTTGATGGAGAGTAAATATGCGCTTTCATGTAAGGCCTATGATAGAGTTAATAATCTATGGACCTTATGCGACCTCTCACGAGAGTCGGTAGTAAAAAATATATATGAAACTGAATTTTTCCTGATGCCACTTTTAAAGGATGGGAAAGAATTGTGGCCAGAATTTGCAAACCAAATTAGTGGCCTGCGGGATATCTTTCGCGGTGCTATATATTTTTATGCCAAGACTTATGGTTTTGAGATGCCTAAGGATGAGCCAACTGATGATGAGTGGTCGGTGATACTTGGTGAATAATGGGAGGATTCTGCCCTCCCCTTTTTAGATTTATTATTTCATGGTTTACGTTTTTTATGGTATAATGTGGTTATTGGGGTATTAGCTCAGCTGATTAGAGCGCTTCGCTGGCAGCGAAGAGGTCAGGAGTTTGAATCTCCTATACTCCACCAGATTGTTTTTAAAACTCACCGTTATGGTGAGTTTTTTTATTTTTCACTGTGGTTATCTTTTTTACTTTAATTTTTTGTGTGACCCTTTAAAAACGAATAATTTTGAAAAGAGATAATTTAAAACTACGGTAATGATATTGCAAAGTAATTTCCAGATCAATTTATCATGATGAAAATGATCGACCATGAGCCACATGATTAAAACTTCCACAAAGAGGGTTATAATTCTAGCAATTAGAAAGTTGATTATCTCTTTTGTAGTTTCTTTTCTCGACTTGTTTTTGCTTTTAAAAACCCAAATTTTATTTGTGACAAAAGCAAAAATAACAGCAATGATCCAGGCGATAACGGTGGCCGGAATGGTTTCGACTGCTGTGAATCTTGAGAGGGCCCAGAAAGAAATCAGGTTGATCAAGGTTGTAAGTACACCGAAAAATAAGTAGGCAATGAGGTGTTCATATTTCAGAATGAAATTCTTTAAGTCCTTAATTGAAGTAAGAGCTTTAAGTAGATCTTTTAACATAAGTTCATTATATCACTAGACAAAAAATACCCCAAATGGGGTACTCTTTGTCCAATTTGCGTAAATGATTAACGCTTGGAGAACTGTTCGCGCTTTCTTGCGGAGCGAAGACCGTATTTTTTACGTTCTTTCTCACGAGGATCGCGTTTGATGAGGCCAGCTTTCTTAAGAACTGGACGTAGGTCAGGAAATTCTAAGGTAAGAGCTTTAGAGATAGCTAATTTAATAGCATCAACCTGACCAGCAAGACCACCACCTGATACGAGGATGGTGATATCAAACTCTTTTTGCTTACCAGCAAGAGCTAATGGATCAGTAACCTCGGCAAGAAGTGATTTGTTGCCTGAAAGGTAGTCAAGAGCAACTTTGTTGTTGATGGTGATTTCACCTTTACCCTTGAATAGGCGAGCACGGGCGGTTGCAGCTTTGCGACGACCAAGACCGTAGGAATATTTGGTAGTAGCCATTATTTGATCTCCTTTGGATTCTGAGCAGCGTGAGCATGTTCAGCGCCATTAAAGACGCGGAGACGAGCTAAACGATCTGCTGCAAGCTTATTTTTTGGCATCATGCCCTTGACAGCTTCTTTAAGAGCGTAAGAAGGATCTTTTTCGATAACTTCTTCAAGTCTTAATTCTCTTAATCCACCTGGGAATCCACTGTGGCGATAGTATTTTTTATCAACCATCTTGTTACCAGTAACTTGAATATTCTTAGCGTTAATGACAATGACGTAGTCACCATTATCAACATTTGGAGTGTAGGTAACTTTTGATTTACCCATAAGTTTGTCGGCGATGACGACTGCTAATTTTCCAAGTGGAAGAGTGCTGGCGTCAATAACAAACCATTCGCGTTTGATTTCTGCGGTTTTTTGGCTAAAAGTTTTCATTACTTAGCCTCCTTTTTGAGGTCGAGATCGATGGAATCAACAAAGGAGATGGTTGCCATTTCGGCGTGATCACCTTTTCTGAAGCCAGTGCGTTCGATTCTTAGATAACCTGAATTACGCTTGATTTGTGGTGCAATTACATCCATTAAGAGATCTGCAGCTTCGAGGTTATCGAGGCGGGAGATGAGGAGGCGACGATTTGCGAGGCCACCTTTCTTAGCGATTGTAACTAATTTTTCGGTACCACGACGCATTTCTTTAGCGCGGGCAAGCGTAACGGTAATTGCTTGATATTTGATCAGAGAACACATCAGCCCACGTAGTAGAGCCCTTCTCTGGTCGGTTTCACGGCCGAATTTACGACCTTTGTATCCGTGGCGGTGCATTTAAATATTTAACTCCGTTAACTTTTGTTTAACTTCGTCAAGCGCCTTTTGTCCGAAACCTTTAAGTTCTTTGAGGTCGGTGTCTGAGAGGACAACGAGATCGCGGATGGTACGAATTTCGTTATTAACAAGTGCGTTGGCGGTACGGGCGGAGAGGCCAAGCTCTTCAATTGGGAGCATAAGACCTGCATCTTCCGCTTCTTCTTTTGAACCTGGAGCAGGTGCTGATTCAACAACAGTGCTTCCGGCAAAAGCTTTATATTGGTTGAGGAGGATAGCGGCAGCTTCCTCGAAGGCTTCTCTTGGGGTAATGGTGCCATCAGTCTCGATAGTAAGAGTTAATTGATCCAAGTTGGTATCTTGCCCAACACGAGTCTTGTCTACATCGAAACGAACACGCAAAACTGGGGTGAAGACAGCATCAAGTGCGATCATGTCGCTGTGAATACGTTCTTCACTAGCAGCTTCGATTGGAAGGTAACCACGTCCTGATTCAACGATGAAATGCATCTTAAGAGTGTAGTTTGGATCGTCGATGTGGCAGATAACCTGGTTAGGGTTTGCGATTTCGACATCGCCAGTGAGTTTAATATCACCAGCAACAACACGTGCATCACCATCTTTTTCAGTTTGATCGCTGCCTTTAATCTCAAGAGTAAGTTCTACTGGAGCGTCAGTGTGACACTTGAAGCGAATATTCTTAAGATTTAGCATGATGTCAATGACATCTTCACGCACACCCTCGATAGCAGTAAATTCATGAGTGGTGCCTTCAATGCTGAAAGAAGTGATGGCAGCACCTTTGATGCTTGAGAGTAGAACACGGCGTAGCGAGTTTCCTAAGGTGTGACCATAGCCGTGATAGAGCGGCTTGATAACAAATGAGGCGCTACTAGCGGACAATTCGTTAACTTCTGCAAGATTTGCTTCGTGAATTACTTTTGTTGTCATTGTTCTCCTTAGCGTGAGTAATACTCAACGATTAGTTGTTCATTAATGCCGGCTTCTGCTTCTTCGCGTTTTGGTGTACCGGTGATTTCAATCCTCATTTTTTTAGCATCGGTTTTTAACCAGCTGAGTGGCTGAGCACCAGATGCAGCAACAGTATTCTCAAGATTTTTGAAGTATTCTGACTTGACTGATTTTTCACGAACTTCTAGGACGTCGCCAGCTTTAAGGCGGATTGATGGAATATCAATACGACGGCCGTTGAGTAGGAAGTGACCGTGAGAAACGAGTTGACGTGCTTGGCGACGAGTGGTCGCAAAACCTGCACGAAAGACAACGTTGTCTGCGCGGCGTTCGAGAAACTCGAGGAGGTTTTGACCAGAAAGACCTTCGGCCTTCTGTGCTTCCTTCATGAGCTTAGCGAACTGTTTTTCTAGTAGACCATAGAGACGGCGAACTTTCTGTTTTTCACGTAGCTGGGTAAGGTAGAGACTACCACCACGAACACGCATGTCACCGTGTTGACCTGGAATACCAGATTTTTTTGCCATAATCTTATGGGCTTTTGGTGCGAGGGCAAAACCTTCGCGACGACTTTGTTTGACGATTGGAGATTTATCTCGTGCCATTACGGTTTCCTCTCTCCCTTTGGACGTACACCACCATGAGCGATTGGTGTTTGGTCGGTTATACTATCGATTTTAATTCCAAGGCCGGAGAAGGCGCGGATTGCGCTATCGCGACCAAGACCAATACCTTTGACGTAAACGTCAACTGAACTGAGGCCGTGATCTTTCTTAGCGATTTCACCAGCTTTTTCGGCAGCAATTTGGGCTGCATAGGCGGTACCCTTCTTAGAGCCACGGAAGCCATTAGCTCCTGCGGATGACTGAGAAAGAACCTGACCTTTTTTGTCAGAAACACTAATAATAGTGTTGTTGAAAGTGGCTTTGATGTGTACCTGACCGGAAGTCACGACACGTTTGCCTTTTTTACCTTTAACTTTGGTAGCTTTTACTTCTGCTACTTCAGCTTGTTTTACTTCTTCTGTCATTCTAATTACCTCTAAGTCTTACTTGCTGCTTTTGGTTGTGCTCCACCGACCGCGATCGCCTTACCCTTACGTGTACGTGCATTCGTACGAGTACGCTGGCCGTTGACTGGAAGTCCAGCCTTGTGGCGGACACCCTTGTAAGAATTGATGTCCTTAATTCGTTTGATATTGTTTGTAACGAGGCGACGCAGATCACCTTCGACTTGATATTTGCTAGAAATAATGTCGTTGATTTTCTGTTCTTCAGCCTCGGTGAGATCTTTCACCCGAGTGGTAGGCTCAATTTTAGCCTCCGCAAGGATGGCTTTTGAGGTTGTGCGTCCGATTCCAAAAACGTAGGTTAGAGCAATCCAAACCTGTTTTTCGGAAGGGATGACAACGCTAGCAATTCTTGCCATTCTTAACCCTGCCTTTGCTTATTCTTAGGTTTTTTCTTGTTGATGACACGAAGAACACCTTTGCGGCGTACATAAATGTCATCAGGGGAGATTTTCTTTACACTTGCACGTACTTTCATTTGTGTAAAAATCCTTTCCTTATTAAGCTATTCCTAGGTACTCCTCTAGTTTCACTAGCGGAAAGTGGCTATAAGTTTCGCCAAGATAGCGGTTGATATTATTTGAGGCGGAAGCTGATACGGCCCTTAGTAAGATCATAAGGGGTGAGTTCAACTTCTACCTTGTCACCTGGCACAAGACGGATAAAGTTTTTGCGCATTTTTCCGCTCATGTGCGCAATAATAATATGGCCATTCTCAAGTTCCACTCTGAACTGAGTGTTTGGTAATGCATCGACGATGGTGCCGCCGAGTTTAATTACTTCCTTTTGACTAACCATAAATTACTCGCTTATTATAGCAAAAATATCTTAAAATGTAAATGCTGGTTTTTGCATTGACCAGTAGACTTTGATTAATCGTTTGAAGCTTGTGATTAAATAGTGATTTTTTCCATTTCGTTTATAACTTTGTCTCGGTAAATAAGATCTTCTCGTTTTTTGAATCCAAGTTTTTCCCAAAAAAGGTTACCGAGATTATTATTGGAGAAGACAACCAAGGCGACTTTATTAATGCCTTCGTTTTTTAAGGCAGTCAGTGACGATGTTACGAGTTTTTGTCCGACTCCTTTCTTTCTAAATTTTTCGGAAACTGCAGTGTGATAAATATAGCCTCGTCTTCCATCATGTCCCGAAATAATCGTTCCAATAATTTCATTATGCGAAATAGCTACAAAACATGTATTTGGGTTGCGTTGCAAGAAGATATTAATCCCAGTTTTTGTATCATCTAAATTATTTAAACCCATTCCTTTGGTTAAAGTCCAGAGATTATAAATATCATCATAATCCTCGATGGACATTGGCCTTATGTAAATATCATTCATATTCTACTTTGCTCTATTATATTCGAACTGCTCTTAAAAATTGGCGTGAGAGATAGGTTCTTTGTAAATTTGACCATTCGCCGGTACAAGTTATAATACTGATTGATTCCACTCCTTCGACGGGTGAAGCCTGCATGGAGCGCATCTTTTGATTGGCCTCTTTTAAAGTATAGGTATAGTTATCGTAGACTTGATAAGTATATTTTGTGCCATCACCCATTTCGATTTCTATGTGATCCCCTTTTTCAAGTAGAACAAGATTCTTGAAGACACCTTGCATGGTTGGACCACCATTGTGTCCATCAAGAATAGCAGTACCGTTTTTACCTGGAAGACTGGATTTAGTATACCATCCAACGTCAAAAATGCTGAGCGGGACTGCGATAGCGCCTGCGGCGGTTTCGTTCACAGGGAGAATTCTTGCATTATTTACACCAATTTTTTCTATACTTAAAAAGCGTGGCTGATCGGCAGCGACGATATAGTTTTGTTTTTGATCGTTGGTGATAATTGTTTCGTCGACATCTGTGCTGTCGATGGAAATGTCACCAGAGGTGCGTGGTTCTATACGCTCCCTACCTTCTTGGGATTTATAATATTGGTTTTCCCAGATAGCTAGCCTTGCGATTACTACTATGAAAAGGATTAGTACAATAATTTTTAGAATCGTACTGATATGTAGTTTTGATCGTGAGTTCTTTAATTGCATACATCCACCCTAGATTTATTATTTAAAGTCGTCGTAGGTAACCATCAGGGCACGAGAGTCGACTTGACGTAGATTTTCAAGTGCAACAGTAACTACGATAAGAAGACCAGTTCCGGAGAGGGATAGGCCCATTGGTGAGCCGGTAAGAATAATAAAGATATAGTCCGTGATGAATGGTAGCATGGCAATAAGGCCGAGTGAGAATGAGCCAAAGAGATTTAATCGGTTGACAACATTATCAAGATATTTGGCTGTTGTTTTTCCTGGTCTTACGCCTTCGATGAAGCCACCTTGTTTTTGTAGATTATCGGCAATCTCATTAGTATTAAAGATGATGGTTGTGTAGAAATAAGTGAAGAGAACGACGAGAATGAAGTAGAGTGCAGGATAAATAAACCATTGCGTAGTGATGCCGTTTGGATATAGTTTGGTGAAGTTCTGAGCATTTGGTGCGGTAAAGAGTGATGTGAGTGTGGCTCCGATACTGTTGTCGGGTTTAAGTGTGGTGAGGAGTTGTCCAAGTAGTGAAGGTAGAGAGAGGAAGGCGGTTGCAAAAATGACAGGAACAACGCCGGCGGCAATTAATTTAATTGGAAGAATAGACTTAATACCACCATAGGTACTATTGCCGTGTACGCGCTTGGCGTAATTGACCGTAATAATTCTCTGTGCTTCATTTAGCTTAACGAGCCAATAGAGGACGAAGATAATTGCAAGACCCATGATGAGAAGCGTCCAGAAGACTGTAGGATTGACAGGTAGATTAAACCATCCAAAGAGATTTAAGGTGCCGTATTTGGTTTCAAAAAGACTGTGGGTAAGGCTGGCCGTTGTAGTTGGGAATTGAGAGATAATACTAGCAAAGATTATCATCGAGATACCGTTACCAACGCCCTGTTCGGTAATAAGTTCACCAAGCCACATTAAGATGATTGAGCCTGCTGTCATGGTGGTGATTGATAGAATCCAGTCACGGGTGGTTGGAACAAAAGATACGGTGTTGGTCGCGGCGATTGACTGGTACAGAATATAGATATAGGCAATAGATTGGACAATGGCTAGAGGTACGGTGATCATGCGGGTCCATTGATTGATTTTGCGGCGCCCTGTTTCGCCATCTTCGGAGAGCTCTTCAAGACTTGGAATAGCTTTGGTGAGTAGTTGAAAAATAATAGAGGCGGTGATGTATGGAGAGAGCCCAACTAGGATTATGGAAAAAGAAGCGAGGCCGCCACCTGAGATTAAGTTTAAGAAACCGGAGAAATCAGATTTTGAAATTAGATTAGAAACAGCATCCTTAAAGGTTTTAGCATCTCCCATTGGTACTGGAATATGTGCGAGTAAACGATATGCGACGATTATGCCAAAAACAATAGCAATACGTTTTAGCATGTCTTTATTTTTTAGGGATTTGAAAATTGTCTTGAAATGCATTAGGACCTCTCTTGTATTTACTTATATATAGTATCATAAACTAGACAAAAAATAACCCCAGGAAGGGGTTATTTTTAATATGATCTATTCTGATACTTTATTTTCAGCTTTTGGACGAGCTGGAACTTTAGTTTTAGTAAAGTTGCCGCCTGCTTTTTTGATCATCTCAATAGCGGTTTTACTGGCAAATTGAGTTTTAAGATCAATTTTAGCTTCTAGCTCACCACGGGTAATAACCTTAACTTTGACGTATGGGTTGGTGATGAGGTTTGCTTCAGCGAGAATGAAGTTGTCGACAATGCCAGATAGACCATTAAGGTTATCGGTGTAGACAAGCTCTGCTTTCTTGTGAAGAGACTTGAAGCCTTTAAGCTTTGGAACTGCTTGCATAAGAGCACGTTGACCACCCATGAAGGTTGCTGGCATTTTGCGGTGACCAGTACGAGCTTTTTGACCCTTGGTACCACGACCTGCAGTTTTACCACGACCAGCTGCGATACCACGACCGGCGCGGGTTGGGCGAGAATTGCGCTCAACGATTAACTCATTGTACTTCATTATTTATTCTCCTTTTTGGAGGTTTTATTTTTTTCGATAGTAGTATTCCATTTTGCGCGTGGAACTTGCTGTCTAAGACCTTCGATAACGGCATAAGCAATGTTTACTTTATTGGTTGAGCCAAGTGATTTGGAAATTAAGTTCTTAATTCCAGTGAGGCCAATGACAGAACGGACGATACCGCCAGCGATAATACCAGTACCAGGAGCGGCAGGCTTCATTAAGACGCGAGCACCCGTGGTTTTGGTTTCAACTTCGTGGCAGATAGTCTCTTCGTTCAAATTGAAGGTGATCATGTTCTTTTTAGCAACACGAACAGCTTTTTGAACAGCAGTAGTAACGTCACCGCCTTTTGCTACACCGACACCAACTTTATTTTTCTTATTACCTACGGCAACAAGAGCTTTAAAGCGCATACGGCGACCGCCTTTGACGGTACGAGAAACGCGATCAATATTGATGGTGATTTCTTCAAATTCTTTTGGTGTATTGTCGGCTTTAACGCGGTCACGACGTGTGTTTTTGCGCATTGGTCGACCTGACATATCGCGGGTCTGCTTGGTAGCGGCAACTTCGTCAGTCATCTTTAAAGTACCAGACTTATTGACAACTTTTGGTTGCTTTGGAGCAGTTGTATTTGCGTCGGCCATATTAGAACTCCAATCCTTCCTTACGAGCTGCATCGGCGAGTGAAGACATGCGTCCAGCATAGAGTCTTGAGCCTCGGTCGAAAACAACCTTGCTGATATTTGCTTTTTTAGCTAATTTGGCAATTTCAGTACCAATTTGAGCTGCTTTTTCTGACATTGAACCAGTCATCTTTTTGCCGACGGTTGTTGCGTAAGCAAGTGTAGACATCGTGTCATCGTTAATGATTTGTGCAGTAACGTTTAGATTACTGATGTGGACAGTAAGACGAGGACGCTCCTCGGTGCCGTGGATCTTAGCACGGGTTCGATTTGCACGAAAAACTTTATTCATTATTTCTTTCCTGCCTTTCCTGCCTTACGGAGAATAACTTCGTCAGCATATTTAATACCTTTACCCTTGTATGGTTCTGGTTTCTTGAAGGCGCGGATTTCTGCTGCAGTCTGACCAACTTTTTGTTTGTCAATGCCAGAAACGATAATTTCCATCTTGTTAGTTTTTAGCTCAACGCCTTCTGGGGCTGAGTATTTAACAGGATGTGAGAAACCGAGAGACATCTCAATTTCCTTTGGCCCGCCTGAAAGACGATAACCAACACCATTAATCTCAAGTTTCTTTTCAAAACCTTGAGTGACGCCAATGACGGCGTTATTCAAAAGTGCGCGTTGTAGACCATGCCAAGAACGGGACTTTGGTTCGTCATCCTTACGAGTGACGATAGCTTTTCCGTCTTCGATAGTGACTACAACGTTTTCCTGAACAGGAACCTCGAGTGAACCTTTAGGTCCAGCGACAGTAATAATCTGTTCGCCGACCGTGATTGTCACTCCTGCAGGAATCTGTACAGGTTGTTTTCCGATACGACTCATATCTTCCTTTCAATTAATATTATCCTCGTGATGATAGCATATTTTACTATTTTAAGCAAGGTCACCCCTATTCTTATATATACAAGAATTTAACAAATATTTATAGTAAAATAGTTATTATGAATAAAGATAAGAACTTTGAGGGCGATTCAATCTTCAGGGGTGCTAGTGAATCTGAAGATGGCTCTGATTTTGAAAATAAACCAATTGATTCTTATCTTGAAAATGAATTACAAATGGTCAAAATCCTGAAAGAGTCTATTGGGCAACAAAGGGTATTAGATTCTGCTAATCGAAAACTCGATAAACAGACTATCCATGATGTACTTGAGGTTGAGTTGCAGGAAAAACTAACTACGCTTTCAGATCTTGATTTGGCTGCTTCTTTAGGAGAGCCTGGTATTTCTTTGGGGTTCTTAAATACTAACGAATCTCTATTTGATGGTGAACCTGATGGTGAAATGTTTTTTGATAAGGTGGATAATAAGAGTAGTTTAGGTCAGGTGAATGAAATTTTAGTATATAAATTATCGGGTCTTCCAATTAGTTAAATACTAACGAATCTCTATTTGATTGTGAACCTGATAGTGAAATGTTTTTTGATAAGGTGGATAATAAGAGTAGTTTAGAACGGGTGAATGAAATTTTAGTATATAAATTATCAGGTCTTCCAATTAGATTTTTGCAACATACGGTGGATTATCGATTGTCTCCGGATACTGATGTTAATTCAACTGGATTTATTAGGTCACAAAATTTACTCTTGAATCCTGATTATTGGATAAATCAGGAAAATGATATTAGGGGTGAGAAAAGTAATACTTTGAGTTGTTCTTATGTTGACAGTGAAATCAATATTATGCATGGGGCAGCCACGAGTTTTTTTGGAGTGGCTTACGGTTTTTGCAAAATCGAGAAGAATGCCTTGATTGGTGTATATAAAGGTGATGGCCAGACAGCTAATAATGTAGGTGAGATGGCCGCACATGACGGCCGGTATGAGGTCGAATCACTCGATGAACTAGCTTACAAAAGCACAAGTTCTTATAATGAAGTATTTCTTAGGCGTTTTGATGCAAATAATCAGAGTTTAATGCCAGATTTTCTGATTACGTATGATGGGTTTTACTCTGATCAGATGGTCAAGCATGCCAAATTCTTCAATGTCCCAATTATTGATATAGAACGAAATAGTTACGTATTAAAGCAACTTGAAATTGCTAAAGAAAAAATACAAACGATTAATAGTATGAGTCAATATGAGGAAATTTTGGGCGTTTTGAATTATTTAAAATTTTCTTCACTTGATATTGACGCTTATAAATACTTGTCAGATGGTGAAGAGGATGAGCCTAAGCGTGAGATTTTGAATAATTATTTCATAAAGCGTTTTGATGAGGATGAAATCCGAAAAATAAAAGAGATATTTAGACTTGAGAAGCAGAAGAGACCTGTTACTATGAAAAACCCAAGATTTGAGGATGAAGATTTTTAGTATTTAACAGTTTTTGTATATTAACGTTTTATAAAAACAGTCAAAAAAATAGAGCCGGACGGGCTCTATTTTTAAGATTGAATTACCAAACTTTGACTAGGATTTCACCACCGAGACGAGCTTGTTTTGCTTCGTCACCAGTCATAATACCCTTAGAAGTTGAGATAAGGACGATACCACGACCTGACTTAACTTTTGGTAGTTCATCAACGCCAGCATAAACGCGACGACCTGGTTTTGATACCTTGGTGATCTCGTTAATGCGTGGAGCTTCGTTGATTTCGTTGATTACGACGCGGATGGAGTTACGTGGAGTAGCTTCAACAACGCTGTAGTCTGTGATAAATTTGGTGCGCTTTAGACCTTCAAGAATTGCAAGCTTAAGCTTAGAAGCTGGAACGCTAATTTCATTTTTGTTAACCATGATAGCGTTACGGATGCGGGTGATAAGGTCTGCGATCTGATCTGTTGATTGTAATGACATAACTTACTCCTTTCCTTACCAACTACTCTTTGTTACACCAGGGATCTCACCCTTGCTAGCTTTTTCACGGAAGCTAATACGACTTAGACCAAAGCGGCGCATGTAGCCACGTGGACGACCATCAAGTAGGTCGCGGTTCTTAAGACGGGTTGGGCTTGAGTTTTTAGGTAATTTTTGAAGACCTTCTAGGTCGCCAGCTGCCTTTAATTCAGCGCGTTTGGCTTTGTATTTGTCAAACATTTTCTGGCGTTTGAGGTCGCGAAGGACTGCTGATTTTTTCGCCATATTATTTGCTCTCCTTCTTTTCAAAAGGCATACCAAATGCCTCTAATAACTTGCGGCTGCCTTCCTTGGAGCCATTCTTGATAATAAAAGTAACTTCGAGGCCGTGCAATACTGAAGCATCTTCGAAGGTGATTTCTGGGAAGACGGTTTGCTCTTTAAGACCAATTGAGTAGTTACCTTGCATATCGAATGAATTTGTAGGTACGCCGTGGAAGTCACGAACATGAGGTAAGGCAATGCTAATAAAGCGGTCAACGAATTCATACATCTTGTCGTTGCGTAATGTGACGAGATAGCCAACTGGGGCGCCCATTCCTTTACGGATTTTGAAAGATGCGATTGATTTTTTTGCAAGACGTGAGGTTGGAGCTTGACCAGCGATCTTTTCGAGAGTCAAGGCTACGGTTTCAGTGAAATGCTTGTCTTCGCGTTTTTTACCAACACCACATGAGATGATGACTTTCTCAAGCTTTGGTAGCTTATTGACATTATCGATATTTAACTCTTTTTCAAGGTTCTTAACGATTTCGTCGTTGTAAAGTGTTTTAAGACGAGGAATATATTTATCTGACATAATTATTTCCCTTCTTTCTTAAGGTTTGAAAGATCGATACCGACATGAATATCTTTCTTGCCGCCCTTTGGATTGAATTGAGTTGCACGCATGTGGCGTTCACGAATTCCAATCCCTTCGATCATAGCTTTGTGGTTTTTGCGATCCATTTTGACGATCTTACCAGATTTACCTTTGTTGTCACCGGCGATAATGGTTACAACATCGCCTGATTTGAGATTTTGGGCCATATTAGAGTACCTCCGGTGCTAAGCTGATAATCTTGTTAAAACCAAGTTCGCGAAGTTCGCGTGGAACCGGTCCGAAGACACGGGTACCTTTAGGGTTTTTGTCGTCATTGATAATGACGGCAGCGTTGTCGTCGAAGCGGATGGTTGATCCATCTGCGCGGCGAATTTGGCCACGAGTGCGTACAATAACAGCACGAACGACAGCCTTCTTTTTAATGTTGCCTGTAGGTGAAGCTTCCTTAACACTGGCGGTAACAATGTCACCAACACGAGCGTAACGAGCACGAGTACCACCAAGGACACGGATTACTCCAAGTTCCTTGGCGCCACTGTTGTCGGCTACATGCAATCTAGTTTCCTGTTGAATCATAATTAATTTTCCTCCCCTGTGGTTTCATCTTCAGGTAGTGCATTCTTGACATCGTCTCTAAGTTCAACTGTACCATGTGATCGCTCAAGAATCTTGACGAGTTTATAGGTGCAGGTCTTTGAATAAGGACGGCAAGCGGTGATTTCAACCTTGTCTCCTAACTTTGCCTCATTATTCTCATCATGAGCGGTGTACTTACGAGTGTGTGAGTACTGCTTGCGATAGAGTGGGTGAGTTTCGCGGTTAGTGATGGAGACAGTGATGGTCTTGTCACGTTTGTCAGAAGTAACTACTCCTTGAAGTGTTTGTGCCATACTTAGGCTCCCTTTCCTTGATTAATTAACGTTTTTGATCTTGCGATTTCTTTCCTTAAAGCTTTGATCTTGTGTGGATTTTGAAGAGTTCCTTCAATTAATCCACGACGAGCTTCGAGTAATTCTTTTTGAAGATCAGCTAACGGTTTTAGAACTTTTTCAGCTTTTTTAGCTTGTTTTTCTGCCATAATTACTGATCTCCTTTCCTGACGAACTTACAGCGGACAGGTAGTTTGTGGGAAGCAAGACGGAGAGCTTCTTTTGCCTGCTCTTCGGTAACTTCGCCCATTTCGAACATAACTGTACCGGTTTTAACTTTGGCAACGTAGAACTGTGGCTCACCTTTACCAGAACCCATTTTAACATCAAGAGGTTTCTTGGTGACTGGGGTGTGTGGGAAGATGCGGATCCAGACTTTACCACCACGCTTGATGTAGCGAGTGATAGCCTGACGGGCAGCCTCGATTTGGCGTGAGTTGATACGCTCGTTGTCGAGTGACATGAGTCCAAACTCACCAAATGCAACTGTATTACAACGAGTTGCTATGCCATTGTTTTTGCCTTTTCTAACTTTGCGATGTGCAACGCGACTTGGAAGTAAAATAGCCATAATTATTTCTCTCCCTTATAGATCCAGACCTTGACGCCAACAATACCAGCGATGGTTGGAGCGTGGTGGATATGGAAGTCGATATCAGCGCGAAGAGTATGTAGAGGAACTGAACCCTCGATGAACTTTTCACGGCGTGACATTTCAGCACCGTTAAGACGGCCGGAAACTTCGATACGAACACCTTTAGCTCCTGCAGTCATAGTGGACTGGCTAGCCATCTTGACGGCACGGCGGAAATTCATACGCTTACCGAGTTGGAAGCCAATATTCTCAGCCACTAATTTGGCAGAAAGTTCTGGTTTTTTAACTTCTTCAACATTAATACGGATTGGCTGTGAAACAAATTTTTCAAGCTCTTTCTTGATTTCGTTAATACCTGCACCTTGTTTACCGATCACGGCACCTGCTTTTGCGGTACGAATAGTGATAGTAGTTAGGTTGTCGGTACGCTCGATATCAATGCGAGCAATAGTTGGACGAGACTTAAAACGATTTTCAATAGCCTCGCGAATCTTAACATCTTCAATTAACCATTTTTTGAAGTCAGTATTTCTGGTAAACCATTTGGAAGACCAGTCTTTGCTGATTTGTAGACGATAAGAAACAGGGTTAACTTTTTGTCCCATTACTTGTCCTCCTTTTTAGTGGTCTCGGCTTTTTTAGCTTTCTCTTCACCAGCTACTTCAACAAAGATGTTGCTGGAGACTTTTTCGAAAGGAAGAGCGCGACCGCGTGATGCAGGAACAAAGCGACGAATACGTGTACCTGCGGTGACTGAAATGCGAGCAATGCGAATTGTCTTAGGATCGATTGAAACGCCAGAATTCAATAGATTAGCCTTGGCGGAATCGATGGCCTTTAGAACTGGACGAGCAGCACGACGTGGAGTATGTTCGAGGATTACGATAGCGTCGGCTACGTAACGATCACGAACTAGACTTGCGACAATGCTGGTTTTGCGTGGCATTGAGTCAATACCTTTAATATATGCATGTGCAAAATGAGTAGACATTATTTACCTCCTCGTTTTGCAGCTTCAGCGGCTTTCTTACCACCATGGCGTTTAAATTTGCGAGTTGGGGCAAATTCGCCAAGCTTGTGACCGACCATATTTTCTGAAACGAAAACTGGAACATGAACTTTACCGTTATGAACGGCAACTGTGCGACCAACCATCTCTGGGAAGATTGTTGAGTAGCGTGCCCAAGTTTTGATTACGGTGCGATCTTCGGCAGAAAGAGCTTTGATTTTCTTTTCTAATTTAAAATCCACGAAAGGACCTTTTTTGAGGCTTCTTCCCATAGACTATTTCCTCTTTCCTTCGTGACGACTGCGCACGATCATTTTATTAGTTTTCTTATTGTGGCGAGTACGGAAGCCAAGAGTGAGCTGACCCCATGGTGTACGAGGAGCTTTACCAGTACCGTGACGGCCACCGTCACCACCACCGTGTGGGTGATCTGTAGCGTTCATGACAACACCACGGACGGTTGGGCGAATGCCTTTGCGGCGGACACGACCAGCTGAACCGATTTTAATATTTTGGTGTTGCATGTTACCAACTGTACCAATTGAAGCTTCACAAGTTGCAAGAACTTTACGAACTTCGCCGGAAGGCATACGAAGAGTTGCATAAGCACCTTCTTTTGCCATAAGCTGAGCTGAGTTACCAGCAGAGCGAACCATCTGTGCACCGCGACCTGGAGTTAGCTCGATGGAGTAAACCATGGTACCAACTGGAATATTGCTAAGTGGTAGACGGTTAGATTCTTCGATTGGAGCCTCGGCACCGGTTTGGAAGGTTTTACCCTTAAACATCTTAGAATCTGCAATAACGTAGTAGAAAGTATTGTTAGTGTCTTTGACACGGGCAATACGTGCGCTACGGTTTGGATCGTACTCAATTTCCATAATTTCAAAGGTCATATTCTTTGGAAGATTATGGGTAACTAAGCGATAGTGACGTTTTACACCACCACCACGATGGCGGACAGTGATACGTCCTTGGCTGTTTTTACCAGCATTCTGCTTTTTAGCTTTTAATAAAGACTTAAGTGGTTTTCTTGTAGTGATTTGATCGAAATCCTGGGTAGTCTTCTGGCGCTGAGCAGGAGTGGTAGGACGATAAGCTTTAATGCTCATTATTTATTATCTCCTTCCTCAACTTTTTCTTCGTCGAAAATACGGATTTTATCGCCAGCGCTTAGAGTAACATAGGCTACTTTACGATCGCGGCGGAATGTTTTACCTGGGTAAGCATGTTTACCTTTTGAGAAACGAGTTGCTTTACCTTTTCTAATTAAGATGCGAATATCTTTAACGGTGACATTGTATTGTTCAGCGATGGACTTTGCAACTTCTTGCTTGGTTGCATCAGCTGGAACATAAAAGATATAAGTGTTCTTAGTTTGTTCAGTGTAGGCTTTTTCGGTTGCACGTGGAATAACTAACATTAGGCATTCTCCTTTCCGATTAGCCAGTTATCGATAGAGGCGACTGCATCTTTGACGATAACAATGGTATCTGCGTTCATGATATCGAAGACATTAAGGAAAGTTGGACGGACGACCTTGGCGAAAGCAATGTTATTGGTTGCGCGCAAAGTGAGCTCATCTTTCTCTGGAACGACGATTAGAACGTTCTTTGGAGCAACTTTGAGGTCGGTAAGAGTCTTAATAACCTCTTTAACTTTGCCGTCTTTGATACCAAGGGTATCGATGACTTGAATTGCCTTAGCGGTGTTCTTCATGGAAAGAGCTTGCATAACTGCAGTTCTCTTGGCATTTTTGCTGAGTTTCTTGGTGAAGTTTTCTTCGCCAGTACGACCACCAGCTACACCACCGTGACGCCAGATAGGGTTACGAGTTGAACCAAACCTTGCGCGGCCAGTTCCTTTTTGTTTCCATGGCTTCTTACCACCACCACGAACTTCACCACGCTTCAAAGTTTTGGCGTGTGAACTACGTGAGTTAGCAAGGTATGCGTCGTAAGCTAATTTAACTAGCTCATGATTTGTAACTTCGAGATTGAAGATTTCTGGGTTTAAATCTGCCATATTACTCCTTTCCCTCCACAGTTACGATTCCTTTCTTAGGACCTGGGACTGCGCCCTTTACGCCTAAGATGTTATTTTCTTTGTCGATGTAGGCAATGACTAAGTTCTTAACTGTAACTTGATCATGTCCCATGCGACCTGGCATGCGCTTACCCTTGAAAACTTTTTGAGGATACATTGAACCGATTGAACCGACTCTTCTGATGTTTCCCTTGAAGCCATGGGTGTTGCGTGATTCTTGGAAGTTCCAACGCTTGACAGTACCAGCGAATCCTTTGCCTTTCGAAATACCAGTAACTGCCACCTTGTCTCCGAGTTCAAAGCTTTCTACAGTGAGTGTATCACCGAGTTTGAGCTCTGGAGTGGAATCCGTACGAAATTCCTTCAAGATTTTAGGACTTAATGTTTCGTCAGCTTTTTTGACGTGAGCTGATACCGACTTGCTCAGATTCTTACCCTGACCGTATCCAAGCTGCACAGCATTATAACCATCGGTGTCGACGGTTTTTATCTGAGTCACTGTGGCTGGTCCGGCTTGAAGAATAGTAACTGGAGTTACTAATCCATCTTCACCGATGATCTGGGTCATACCAATTTTGGTGCCGAGGATGACTTTCATCTTTTCCTTTCCTTTAATGGTTACACTCTAATAGCTAGACTAAGAGGAGTTCCAGATTGTTTCTCTGCTTGGCCTATAATTTCTAAAAAAATTATTGCAGTCGGAAACGATCGGCTTTTTCTTTGGTCTAGTTAGTCAAATGTCACCTTGATAAACTTACATGTGTATTTTATCACAAAATAAGGATAACTACAAGGGGAGTTATGGTTGATGCGGCGTGGTTTTCTTGGTTTTTTCTTTAATGGTATTTATTAAGCTGGTTTTTGATAATCTTTCATAGAATAGTGGTTTTTTGATTGCAACAATGATTGATGAGATAAAGAGATATAGGAGATAGATTAGGGTAAAGGAAATGGCGATAATTGCAATAGCATCACCAGTGATAATTTCTTGGTCGATAAGAAGATGGATAAATAATAGTACGAGATATGGAGCTAGGATGTATTGGAGGATAAAAACGGCGAAACGGATAAAATAATGGAGAAAGCTATAAAAACTACTTTTTTGCTTAACCTCTTTGTTGATAGTTATTTTAATATTAGTCATAAAGAACCCTGGGGTGCGACCATCTGTAATGGTGGCTATGAGTGATAAAAATAAGACAACCATGAGTAAACTAATTGGGATGGCATTATTAAAGTTAAAGAATTTGATGAGGATAGTTCCTATCGTGAAGGAGAAAATAGCAGAGGCGACTATATCAAAGAACATTGCAATGAATCGTCGCAGTAAGGATATTTTTTGGCTACGATCATAACTTTTTTGATCGATTTCTGCACGAGTAGGTAAAAATTTAGTTAATCTGCCTGCTAAGAGAAAACCCAAAAGGCCACCTAAAGTATTTGTGATTAAATCATCCACGTCAAATAGTCGATAATTTCCTTGATAGATAAAATAAAGTCCACTAAGTTGCGTAAGTTCAAAGAAAAGGGAGAGAAGGAATGATTTAATAAGTACTTGCTTTAAGTTATTTTGAAAATAATAGCGAAGATAAAAACCAAATGGTAGGGTCATGAAAATATTAAAGATTGTAGTTAGGAAGCCCCAGTTGTTAAAGATTGTAAGGAAAGACTTCGGATGGTTTAAATCGATTTTGGTATTTTTAATGATATCAAAAATAAAATTAAGAGGATTGAGTTGCAGGTGATGGCCTCTGAGGGCTTGTGCTTTCTCGGCTGATGGAAGAGGAAGTATGATCAGACAGTAAGTGATGAGCATATAGAGAATAAAAGAGTAGATAATCCAAAGTCGCAGACTCATAATAGAGCCATATTTTTTGTAATTGTAGATTAGATATGGGACAGTAAAAATGACAGCAATGGCCGGAAAAGAAATAGCGGCTTGTTTGATAGTTTCAAGATAAGTATGCATATAATATATTCTAACAAAAAATAGCCTCAGACGAGGCTATTTTTCCGATACTCTAACTTTTAGAAATCTTCATCTTGAACGATCTTAAAATCGCCGAAGTTACCTTCAATTTCTTCATCAGAAACATCTAATTTACGAACGCCAGTTCCTACAGGAATCTTGCGACCGATAATGACGTTTTCCTTCAAGCCGTGGAGTTTATCGACGCGACCATTGATGGCAGCATTAATAAGCACACGGGTAGTATCTTGGAAGGAGGCTGCTGAGAGGAAGGAGTCGGACCAGATGGAGACCTTAGTGATACCAAGGAGAAGCTGAGTATATTCTGCTGGAGTACGACCGGTAGCAATACATTCGCGGTTAGCTTCTTCAACTGCGTTGATTGAGGTAATATCGCCTGCAACGAAGTTAGTATCGCCCGATTCTTCGATCATGACGCGACTAAACATTTGGCGAACAATTACCTCAAGGTGTTTGGCGGAAACATCGTTACCGTTTGCGGCGTAGACTGCCATAATATCATTCATGATATAACGAGCAGTTGCCTCGACACCCTTGTATTTGAGCTGGTCTTGAAGATTCAATGAACCAGTTGTAAGGCGATCACCTGCCTGGACAGTATCATTACTCTTCACGAGCATCTCTGCTTCGTTTGGAATTTCCACACGAACAGGTCCGCTTGCACCTTCGGTGATAAGGACTGCGTGATCAACGATCTGGGCGTTGCCATCAAATGGAGCGATAATTGGTTCCATGCCTTTAGCTTTAGCGGCAATAACATCACCAGTTTTAACTGAGGCACCGTCTTTGACCATAATCTTACGATCTTCGCTAATTTCAATACGTTCAGTTTTGCCAGAAGTTGGAGTGATTTGAACGACAAAGTGGTTACCGTCCTCCCAAACTTCGCAGAGACCAGAAACTGGAGCAATCCAAGCTTGACCTTTAGGATTCCTGGCTTCGAGAAGCTCTTCTACACGAGGAAGACCACGAGAGATAGCACCGGAACCGGCAACACCAGAAGAGTGTTTGGTATCAAGTGTAAGCTGGGTACCCAATTCACCAAGTGACTGAGCGGCAATAACACCAACTGGCTGGTTTGGCTCAACGAGCTTCCTAGTTGCCATATCAACACCATAGGCTTTTTGTGGAATACCGTTTACTGATTTTGTAGTGAGTACTGACTGAATACGTACTGAGTCAATATCATTGTCAGCAGCAATCTGTTCGGCTAGATCACGAGTGATTAGTTGATCATTCTCTAGGTAGCCTGGAATTGGAGCAGCCGTGTAGCGACCCGTAATACGCTGAACGAATTCAATGCCAGTCTGTTCTGTTTCAGATTTAAAGACCTCAAAGCCTGGATCTTCAGCATCTTCTTCGGTAGTGAAGACATCTTGAGCGACATCAACAAGACGACGGGTAAGATAACCAGAGTCGGCTGTACGGAGGGCGGTAGAAACCTGACCCTGACGAGCACCTCGAGTAGCAATGAAGGACTCAAGAGTGTTAAGACCGTTCTTGTAGCTAGACTTAACTGGAAGCTCGATCTCGCGGTTGTTAATGTCGACCATGATACCGATGGCTGCAGAAGCAAGCTTAATACCGGAAACGGAACCACGAGCACCAGAGTTAGTCATTACTGCAATATCGGTGTCCATGGATGAAAGTTTTTGCTTAAGGAAGCTTGAAATTTCACCGTCGATTTCACGCCAGTTGGCAATTGTGAGGTTATAGCGTTCTGTGTCAGTAAGAAGGCCTTGTTCAAACTGATCTTGAATAAGAGCAGTTTTTGCATCACCCTTGGCGATGAAGTCGGCAATTTCTGGATAGGTTGGATAGTCATCTTTACAGGTTGAAATAGAAGCAATAGTTTCATATTCGAAAGCAAGATCTTTAAGTTTATCTGCAACTTCAACTGTTACTTTAGAGCCGTAGTCATTGAAGATGTTAGCCATAACTTTCTTCAGGTGCTTTGAAGTTTGAACACCATTATCGTATGGGTAATCTTCTGGAAGGATTTCATTGAAGATAACGCGACCTAGTGTGGTGTCACGAATTTCCTTCTTTGCGAAGACGCGAATTGGGGTTTGAAGAGCGATATCACCGCGATCATAAGCCATTTCAGCTTCATAAACTGAGCTGAAGGCTAGAGGCTTATCAGATTCGGTGCCTGGTTTGTCGTAGGTTAAGTAGTAGCTACCAAGTACAACGTCCTGATAGATAGCAAGAACTGGAGAACCATCAGCTGGCTTCAAGAGGTTGTTTTGTGCAGTCATAAGCTCTTGAGCTTCCTTCTGAGCTTCATCGGAAAGAGGAAGGTGGATAGCCATCTGGTCACCATCATAGTCGGCGTTGAAGCCGGAAGCGACTAGTGGGTGAAGTTGGATAGCCATACCGTCGATCAACTTTGGCTGGAAGGCTTGAATGGAAAGACGGTGAAGAGATGGAGCACGGTTTAAGAGTACGTAGCGACCCTTAATTACTTCATCAAGTGCATCCCAAACAATCGATTCTTTAGCTTCAATCATACGAGAAGCAGCACGAGTATTTGGAGCATATTCGTGAAGGAGCAACCATGAAATTACGAATGGCTTAAAGAGCTCTAGAGCCATAAGTTTTGGCAGACCACATTCGTTAAGTTTGAGATCTGGACCAACGACAATTACTGAACGACCGGAGTAGTCGACACGCTTACCAAGAAGGTTCTGACGGAAGCGACCCTGCTTACCTTTGAGAAGGTCGGAGAGTGATTTAAGTTTACGACGACCGTTCTGTGAGCTAGCTAGACGACCGTGAGAAGCGTTATTGTCGATCAGAGAGTCGATAGCTTCTTGGAGCATACGCATTTCGTTGTGAACGATTACTTCAGGGGCGTTAAGATCAAGAAGTTTCTTAAGACGATTATTACGGTTGATAACACGACGATAGAGGTCATTTAGGTCTGAAGTAGCAAAGCGACCACCAGGGAGAGAGATCATTGGACGTAGGTCTGGTGGAATAACTGGAATAACCGTAAGAATGAGGTCGGTTGGTTTAATGCCAGCATTTTTCATACCCTCAAGGACCTTAATGCGCTTGATGAGTTTACGTTCCTTTTGACCCTTAGCTTCAGCTGCTTCGACAGAAAGATCATCAATCATCTGGTTGATATCAATTTGATCAAGAATTTTCTTAATGGCACCAGCACCCATTTCTGCTTCAATGAGATCCTCGTACTCTTCTGGGAGATTACGGTAGTCAATTTCAGAAATAACTGCGCCTTTTTTAAGACCCTCAAGGATACCCTTACGAGTGATAAAATCTTTATCGACTTCTTCAACTTCTTTAGCTTGTTCGTTGGCTAGTTTTTCAGGGTTAGCACCAGGTTCTTTAGCGGCTTCGCCGTAGCGAATTTTGATCGCTTGAAGACTGGCCTCATGTTGGGCTTTGAGATCGTTCAAAGTTTGCTCAACTTCAGCATCCTTGGCATTAATGATGAGATAGGAAGCAAAATATACTACCTTTTCAATATTCTTGACGGTTAGATCGAGAAGAAGACTGAGAGCAGATGGGGTGCCACGCATAAACCAGATATGAGCAACTGGTGCAGCAAGTTTGATGTGGCCCATGCGCTCACGACGAGCGATGGATTTAGTGACTAAGTTCCCTTCCTTGTCAACAGCGGCTTCACGAGAACGAACACCTTTAAGTTTGCTGTCGTGTGGATTAATATCCTTTACTGGACCGAAAATACGTTCACAGAATAAACCGTCACGCTCAGGTTTCTGAGTACGGTAGTTGATTGTTTCTGGCTTCAATACCTCACCATAGCTCCAACTCAAGATATCTTCAGCACTGGCGATGCTGAGACGAATTGAGTCGAAGTCGCTGGCTGAAATGTAGTTGTCCATCCAAGCCATTAGAACTCCTCTCCGAGATCAATGTTATCTTCACTGTCTCCGTCTTTAATTGTAATTCCTTGACCGTCGAGAGATTCTTCGATCTCTTCATCGGTAAGGTCGATTATGTCATTTTCGTCATCATTAATATGTACGTTGTGTTTGGCGTAAATTAGGCGATCATCTTGGGATTTTTCGATTTCCCTAGAAGTGTCCTCGATTACACTATCAGCATCTCTAGCTTCACCATTATCAAGAAGATCAACTTTAAGTCCAAGGCCCTGCAACTCTTTTACCAAGACGTTAAAGCCTTCAGGAAGTTTTGGACCCTGAATTGGCTCATGTTTGATAATAGACTCATAAGCCTTAGCACGTCCGTAAACATCATCTGATTTAATAGTAAGCATTTCTTGTAGAATACTGGATGCACCATAAGCCTCAAGTGCCCAAACCTCCATTTCTCCGAAACGCTGACCACCGTTTTGAGCTTTACCACCAAGTGGCTGCTGGGTAACCATAGTGTAAGGACCGGTTGAGCGAGCGTGAATCTTGTCTTCGACCATGTGATGAAGTTTGATCATGTGCATGATACCAACTGAGGTCTTTTCGTTAAATGGTTCACCTGTAAGACCATCATAGAGCTGGACACGGCCATTGCGATCAATGCCAGCTTTTTCTAATTCATCTGAGATTACTTCATCTGGAATACCGTTGAAAGATGGGGTAGCAACTTTGTACCCAAGGATACGAGCAGCTAGACCAATGTGAATTTCATAAAGCTGACCAAGGTTCATACGGGAAGGTACACCCATTGGAGAAAGTACAACATCGACTGGTGTACCATCGGCCATGAATGGCAGATCTTCCGCTGGCAGAACGCGGGAAGGTTCATACGGGAAGGTACGCCCATTGGAGAAAGCACAACATCAACTGGTGTACCATCGGCCATGAATGGCATATCTTCAACTGGCAGAACGCGGGAAACTACACCCTTGTTACCGTAACGACCGGCCATCTTATCACCGATCTGAATCTTACGCATTTCTGCAACAAAGATTTTGATCTGCATGAGAACACCGGCTTTTAGTTCGTGACCTTGTTCACGAGTGTAAATGCGGACGCCAATAACTTTACCAGAAGTACCGCCACTCATGCGAACTGAAGTATCGCGGACATCCTTGGCTTTTTCACCAAAGATAGCACGAAGTAGACGTTCTTCAGAGCTGAGTTCCTGTTCACCCTTTGGAGTAATTTTACCAACAAGAATATCGCCAGTAGAGACTTCAGAACCAATAGTAACGATACCATCTTCACCAAGGTGACGAAGAGCATGTTCTGAGACGTTTGGAATATCACGAGTGACTTGTTCTGGGCCAAGTTTGGTTTCACGAACCTCAACATCGAAGTCTTTAATATTGATAGAAGTTAAGGTGTCGTCTTCAACTAGTTTGCGTGAGACAACGATAGCATCATCCATGTTGTAACCACGCCATGGCATGAAAGCAACTAAGAGGTTGCGGCCAAGAGCAATTTCACCATCTTCGATTGAAGCACCCTCGATGAGAATATCACCGGCTTTAACTTTTTGACCACGGGTAACCATACAACGCTGGTTGTAGCACTGATCTGAGTTTGTTTGCTCAAAGTGAGCAATCTTGTATTCTCTTGAAGCACCGTTATGATAATCAACGATGATTGAAACACCGTCAGCTTTTTTAACTACACCATCCATGTCAGCGGTAATTAATTGAGAAGTGTATCTTGCGATATCGGCTTCAACGCCTGTACCAACGGTTGGAGCGGTATTCTTGAGAAGTGGAACTGCCTGTTTCTGCATGGCGCAACCCATGAGTGCACGGTCAACACGGTTTTTCTCAACGAATGGAATGAGAGATGCGGATGCACCAAGAATTTCCTTATGCGCGGCATCAACGTGAGTAACTCGAGAAGATTCAACCTGAGCTGGCTGACCATTAATACGAGCAGAAACGCGTTCATCGATGAAACTACCGTCTTTATCGAGTTTAGCAGAGGTGTCGGCGATAACCATGTCTTTTTCAAGGCTGGCATCAACGTAGACGACCTCGTCAGTAACTTTACCATCTTTAACGATGCGATATGGAGCTTCGATAAAGCCGTATTCATTAATTCGGGCGTATGTTGCGAGGTTTAGTACGAGACCGACGTTGGCACCTTCTGGGGTTTCAACAGTACAGATGCGACCGTAATGAGTAGGGTGAGTATCACGAACATCAAAACCTGCACGTTCACGAGTAAGACCGCCAGGACCCATAGAACTTAGACGACGCTTGTGCGAAAGTTCAGAGAATGGGTTGTAAGAATCCATTAATTGGGATAGCTGGGAGCTACTGAAAAATTCCTTAACGGCAGCGACTACTGGACGTGAGTTTAAGAGTTGAGATGGAGTTACTTCCTCAGGGTTAGCCATAGACATACGGTCTAAGATATTGCGCTGCAAACGAAGCATACCAAGACGGAATTGACGTTGAATCAATTCACCGACCATCTTTACGCGACGATTTGCGAGTGAGTCAATGTCGTCGGCTGGCTCTTGAGTGTTATTAAGGCGAATAAGTTCGCGAATAATGGCAATAACATCTTCCATCTGAAGAGTACGGTGGGTACTATCATTTGGAGTGTCGAAGCCAAGTCTCTGATTGATCTTAAAACGACCAACGCGGGAGTAATCGTAACGTTTGTAATCAAAGAATGTTCGCTCAACCATAGAACGGGCGTTTTCGACAGTGGCTAGATCACCTGGGCGAAGACGACGGTAGACCTCAAGAAGGGCAGCGGCTTGGCTGGTGGTTGGGTCTTTATCAATAGTACTATCGATGTAATTAATTGGTCCATTATCGACATCAGCAAAGAGTTCTTTAAGCTCAGAATTCTTTGTGACACCAAGAGCTCGGAGGAAGGTAGTGACAGGAATTTTACGACGGCGATCAATTTTGACATTGATTGAACCATTAGTGGCGGTCTCAAATTCAAGCCAAGCACCACGACCTGGGATTACCTTAGCGCCATAATAGTTCTTACCGTTATAATTATCTGCGGTAAAGAAAACACCAGCAGAACGGATAAGCTGAGAAACGATGACACGTTCTGTACCGTTAATAATAAAGGTGGCACGGTCGGTCATCCATGGATAATCACCAAAGTAGATGTTTTGCTCTTTGATTTCACCTGTAACTTTGTTAGTGAGTTCGGCTTTAACATGAAGCGGAGCTTCGTAGGTTTCAAGGTTATATTTAGCTTCTTCAACGGTACGTTTTGGAGCCTTAAACTCGTAGTCCTTGAATCTTAGAGATAGTTTTTTCTTCAACGGTACGTTTTGGAGCTTTAAACTCATAGTCCTTGAATCTTAGAGATAGTTTTTGGCCAGTGTAGTCATCGATTGGGTTCAATTCGGTGAAGACTTCACGGAGACCGGATTTAATAAATTCCTCCCAGGAATCTTTCTGGTGTGCAGTAAGATCAGGGATTTCGAGATGATCGCCGTCTGTAAAAAAGACACGCTGATCAGCTGTACTGATATTCTTTGTACTCACGTTTTCCTCTATTTTAGTGTTAATAATCTTTAGCGCCGAAGATTACTGTCATCTAATGACATCCTAGTTCGCCAGTTTAGGACACCCTCGCTATTAGAAGACACACTACTTCTTGTGTTCGATTTTACTATGTTTTGCCAGATTTTTCAAGAGTTAGCCTTAGCTTTTGACAAATATTGACTATATGTTATAATATCGAAGTCCATAGTATATTAAAATATAAAAAAGGGGGTAAAAGAATGGATACTTTTAGAGGTTTTATCTATAGTGATCAGGTGATCGGAGGCCTCATTGGTAATGCAGCCGGTGACGCTCTTGGATTACCGGTTGAGTTTAAATCTCGCGAGGATTTAAAAGGTATTCCTGTTTTAGAAATGCAGGGCTTCGGTTCGTATTTAGTTGCACCGGGGACTTGGTCAACGAACACTTCAATGGTTATTGCTCTAATGGAGTCTATTAGAGAATGTGGTAAGGTTAATCAGTCCGACATATTACATAAATTATCAAGGTGGTTGTATCTTGGAGATTATACGGTTGGTTCTGAGATTATAAACTCAAATGCCACTGTTACTCTATCAATAGACAGATTTAAGAAGGGCTATACACCAGACGAGTGCGGAGATGCTTTTGAATTCGCAAGTGACAACGGAGCCTTAACTAGAATCTTACCGATTGCTTTTCTTTGTTATAACTACAATATACAGGGTAAGCATCGATATGATTTAGTGAAAAGGGTGACTAGATTGACTCATGCAACAGAAAAATGCATTCTAGCAAATATGATATTTGTAAATTATGCATGTTATTTGCTTGAGGGGTGTTATCCGGCGGTGGCACTACAGAAGATTCAGAAGGAAGACTATAGTTTCTTCTCTGAGGCTTGCGTCGATTCGTTTAGTCGTATCTTAAAGATGAATTTAACTGAGTTGCCAGAAGAAGAGATCCAGTCGAATAGTGACGTAATAGAGAGTCTGGAGGCGACCATCTGGAGTCTGGTGACAACCAGGAATTTCGAACAGGCCGTAATTAAAGCAGTTAATCTAGGCCATGACACTGATACGATTGGCGCCTTAACGGGTGGACTTGCTGGACTTTATTATGGCATGCAGGGCATCCCAAAAAGATGGCTAGATAAGTTGAAGAAATTACCGGAACTTGAAACTATTGCCGAAGGTTTCAGCAAGGCCGAAGTCATCATTGTACCTTAGATCATTCACCCCCGAATATGGGGGTGTTTTTATTGTTTTATTGATTAACAACCAAAAAACCACCTAGACGGTGGATTTTTTTGAACATATAAGCTCTCAACTTTATGTAAGCTGACTCGCAGTTAGCTTGGTTCAACTTGAACTGGTTTAAGTATAAGGTTTTTATATAGAATAGTCAAGATGATTTTTTGATAATTGGCTAAGGTTTTTAATAAAAAAATAGCCCCGAAGGGCTATTCTTTGTTAATTAGATGTCGAGATCATCAAGATCAGCGAGTTCGGCGCGGGTATTTTTGGTAAGAGTAGAATCTTCGGACTCTTCTTCATAATCTTCAACGGTACGAGCAGCAACTGGTTCGCCGGTAGTCTCGAAACTTCCGTTTTCATCGGTGTTAACAATTTTGAGATTGTAACGAGCATCATTCTTAGTACCAAGAGCACGAAGAAGGGTGCGAATGGACTGAGCAGTTGCACCACGGCGACCGATCACGCGACCGACATCTTCAGGATCGACACTGAGAGAAAGGAGAACACCTTTTTCGTCAATGGCGCGTTCAATGTTTACTTTGTCAGGATTATTTACGAGAGTTTTTACGATGTATTCTACGAATTGTTGGTCAATGGTTGACATAGGTTCTCCAAGTTAATTTTTGTTATTAGAATTATACCATAATGGTTGCGGTTTGATAAATAAAAAATAAGGTACTTAGAGCACCTTATTTCTTTTCTTATTCTGCAGATTCAGTTTCTTCTTTTGGTTGATTTTTACGAAGCTTATCTGCGTGTTTTGGTTTCCTGGTCTTTGGATTAGCTTCCTTATACCATGATGGAAGAGTGATACCTTCTTTTTTGAAGATGAAGGCGACGCGTGAAGATGGTTGAGCACCATTCTTTAGATAGAATTCAATTTTTTCTTTATCTAAAGTAGTCTTTTTAGTTTCTGGGTTGTAATTGCCGACCTCAGCCACAACGCGTCCAGAAAGTGGATGACGCTGGGATTCTTGGACGACTAGTCGAAAGGTTGGGTAATGAGTTCGACCATTACGTTGCATACGAATCGCAAGCATGTTTGCTCCTTAATTAATTTAATATTATTATTTTAAACTATTTTAAAGTTTTTTTCAAGGATTAGATGAATTTAAAAAGCCTCCAAAATGGAGGCCTATATCTATGACACCTTCATCGCCCTTATCAGGTGCTGAAAGTTATTTTCTAGGGAATAGAGCGTCTTCGCTCTAATTATGAAAGGCAGCACCCTATCAGCTGCAATAATGCTTTTGATAGAACTCTCCACCCCCCCTGTTAATCCTAAGTATATTTCTCTTGACAGTTCTTTGACTCTATCATCAGTAAAGAAACTGTCTACATACTCACGGTCAATGGAAGTTATTTTATCTTCCTTGATATTTGCGAAATCGATTAAGATATTCTTGACGATATCCTTTGTATTTTTTCGCCTTAATCTTGAACCGTAAGTAGTCTTACTATAAATGGTACAGAAATTTTGAACTATCAAGCCATCATCCTGCCCCATGATTAGCTCACGTTTCCCCGTGCGGGGGTTAATCTTATCAAAATACTGCTCAATGCCAATTTGTCTTGACAGATTGAGCAATTCCTTTAAGATTTTCTGACTGTTTTCAGACTTTATGAAAACAGCGTTTTTTAGCTCTTCCTCACTACCGTTATAATATTTTTCCAACAAACGCTGGTAATCACTGTGCGGGCGTGAGGTATTCTCCTTTTCAAGATTCATCTGGAGATATTTTGTTCTAGCAAAATCCCCCAGTTCATAAAGCCATTTCGCCATCAGTACATAATATTTGATGACATTTTCTATCTGGCCAATATTTAATTTATTCTTTGCCTCCATAATTCTCCCCTTTCCTTAAAGTGCAAAGCCATTGACTTTAGAGGATATTTTAACATAATTTTAAGATATTTCAAAACATAAGGGGAATCCTCTTCTTGGCTAAATTGAGTCAAAAACCGATCCTTTCGGATCAGCTATTTTATTTAATCAAAGATAGTTTACCAGTAACGAGACTTTGATCGGTTGACTGTTTTTTATAGTATTTAATTCCCTCAGCCGCTGCGGCAGATTGAGCCTCTTGTTTGCTGTGGCCGATCCCAGTACCTCTGTTATGACCAGCAACTACAACATTAATGGTGAAGATGCGGTCATGATCAGGGCCTTCTTCCTTAATGACGTGATATTGAGGTGTACTACCTTCAAATTTTTGAGCTAATTCTTGCAAATAACTCTTAGCGTCGCGCCAGGATTCAGAAAGAATAACCTCGTCCATTTTACAGATGATATGTTGATAGATAAAGTCTTTGGCAGCATCAAAGCCCTGGTCAAGGTAAATTGCGCCAGTTACCGCTTCAAAACAGTCGGCAATGATGGAGGCGTGAGTGCGGCTACTACCTAGTTTTTCACCTTTAGAAAGACGAATTAGTGAAATATAACCAATTTTCTCAGAGGCAGCACCGATTGACTCAGTGCGCACTAAGGCCGACCTCCAGGCAGTCATAATCCCTTCTGGCTCATGAAAATTTTGATATAGAAAATCTGAAACGACAAGCTCCAGAATAGCATCGCCAAGAAACTCTAGACGTTCATTATGTTCGACGATAAATTTTTTGTGTTCATTGACAAAACTACGATGAGTAAGAGCGGTGATGAAGAGTGTGATATCGTTAAATTTGATGCCCATTTTCTCTTCAGCGAAGTTACTATATTCGTCAAGTACGTCTTTGGTGTAGGTTTCTGGTAAACGATCGTCGATAATCTTCTTTTTCACCGAAGCCTCACTGATGTGTTTTTTGATGGTTTCTAGATCAATGTTGTATTTCTTTAGATAATTATCCATGTTTTCCTTTCTGGAACTCACTTCGGTACTAGAGAAAGGTCTAGTACCTGATGAAATCCCGAATATTAATTATTGCAAGTCTCCAGCGCGAATACGTTTTTTAGCAATGAGCATAAGTTTTTCAATATCATCGTACTCAATTGCGTTCAAGGCGTCACGGAAGCTAAACCACTTAATACCATTCATCCACTTTTCCTTGGTTGGACGTTCTTTTCCGTCAAGAGCGCGAACTAGATAGATCTGGGTGGTCATAAGGACAAGCTTATCGACACGGCGATACTTAAAATGTATCTTGCCAAGCCAGGACAAAGCTTTAATATGGTTTAGGCCTGCTTCTTCACCGATTTCGCGAATGGCGGTCTGCTTTGCGGTTTCACCCGTTTCAATATGCCCCTTGGGGATAGTCCAACGGTTTTTTGAATCCTGGATTAATAAGATTTCAATATCGTTCTTTTTCTCATTAAAGCGAAAGACGATACCGCCTGAGGTCGGTTCTCTGACAATTTCCTTGATTGCTGGCTTCTTCTTGAAGGTTTTTTGATCAAGGGTTTGACTGCGCTCAGTTTTTAACGGACGAACACGTGAACGTGATCTAGTATTAGTGTTACGGTTTTGGAAATCTTTTGGTTTATTTGATTTATTGTTCGGAAGCGTTAGTTTGGGACTCAACTTGCGATTTTGATCCTTCATGTTCTCCCTCTTCATTATTCAATCCAAGTTGCTTGAAGGCTGTGCCTAAGACACCATTAATAAACTTGGATGAATTATCAGAACCAAAAGCTTTTGCTAGCTCAACGGCTTCGTTGATAACTACTTTTGGTGGAACAACTCTTATTTCAAGTTCATAAAGACCGATGCGTAAAATATTACGATCGATGGCTGCGATGGTTTCTAAAGGCCATTCTGGAGCCAAGGGTTGCAATTCACGATCAAGTTTAGCTTGATTTTCTACAACGCCATTGGCAAGACCGAAGACAAATTCAGTATCTCCGAGTGCCTTGGAATATGGTTCAATATTTTTAGCGATGATAGACTGGATTTCGGCTGTAGCATCGCCCGCCTTTGCTCTAAACTCGTATTCATACAAGCTTTGTAATGCAATGATTCTACCGAGGTGCCGATTACTTGCCATTATTTTTCGCTTTTCTTTGTGTTATTTGAAACTTTAGCAGTTCTTGGGGTTTTGACCTTTAGATTAGGGGTCTTCTTGGCTGTTTCAAAAGCCTTAACTGGTGATTTCTTATTAACAGCACGAGCTAATACAAGACGTAGGTGGCTTCGGCGAAGACCGGTCTTTCTTGGGCTGCTTTGCTTTTTAGGTTCAGGCATTAAATGCTCCTTATTAGTATATTGACAATAATTTAGGTTATTATATACAAAAAGTCCTATTTTTTCAAGTGGAGTTTTGAAATTTTGAGGGGTTAAGCCACGATATTAATTAGCTTTGCGCCCTTTGGTATAATAATCTTTTTTGGCTCGCCATTTAAGTATTTTTGAACGTTTTCTTGCGACAAGGCAAGTTCTTTAATTTTTTCTTGATCTTTTAGATCATCGGAATTAATTTCTAACTTAGCGCGAACCTTACCATTAACCTGCACAATAAGCTGCACGGTATCTGAAACGAGATAAGCTTCGTTGTATTCAGGCCATTTATCATCAGCTTCTTCTTTTTCTAGAATTTCAGATGCTAGGTGAGGCGCGAAAGGCTTAAGTAACTTAGCTAAGATAATGATATCTTCAGTTGAAGCACCGATCTTATAAAGCTCATTAACGTATTCCATTAAGGCAGCTACTGCAGTATTAAAATTGGTATTTGCGATATCTTCTGTAACTTTTTTGATTGTCTT
>NZ_PRLL01000003.1 GCF_004138405.1 Candidatus Nanosyncoccus nanoralicus | reverse complement strand
CACGAGTCTGTGGAAGTGGACCATCGTTAGCAGCAACTACGAGGACAGCACCATCGATCTGGGCAGCACCGGTAATCATGTTCTTGATGTAGTCGGCGTGACCTGGCATATCAACGTGAGCGTAGTGACGCTTTTCTGATTCATATTCCTGGTGAGAAGTAGCAATGGTAATACCACGAGCTTTCTCTTCTGGAGCGTTGTCGATCTGGTCGTAAGCGACAGATTTGTTAACGTCAGATGGAAGACGCTTTGATAGAACTGTTGTAATAGCAGCAGTAAGAGTTGTTTTACCGTGATCAACGTGACCCATGGTACCAACGTTGATGTGTGGCTTGGAACGGTCGAAATTTGCCATTCTAAATTTTTCTCCTTTAATATTAATTTCTTTTAGGCACTAATATTAACCAGCCCAAAAGTCTATATCTTATATTTTAGATGATGAAGGTCCTAAAGTAAAGACTCTATGTGGGTTTTAGTATATTTTTTATTTCAAGAACTGATCAGTGATGCTCGAGAGCTGATCGGCAGCAAAGTTCTTCAAATCGAGATCTAGACCAAGTCCAGTTTTCTTTTTTAGATTCATCGAAGCGCCGCGAACAGTGGTGTTATTTTGGTTTTCAATCTTCGAATTTCTTAATCTTGTACGGTGTTCAACGAATTGATCCATAGTTTTAAGGTTTGTGACATTAGTTTTGGTTTCAGTTTCATATTGATCGCGCGCATTTTGGTTGCGATATTTGGTGTAAATATAAAAGAAGTAAAGTGGACCAACGAGTAGAAGTAGAAAGTCATAATCAAAATCTAACTTGATAAACCCAAAAACACCTAAAAGCTCTACTAGGAAGGCAAAGAGGAAGAGTTTTGGAAGATAGATAGGAACACTACCCATTGATTCTTTGGTACGAGCATTAACGGCGACATAATGAAGCAATTTGCGATCACCTTTATCCTCCTGATAGCTATAGAGCCAAACTGGTAGGTAGGCTGCCTTCCACTGCTGTCCTTTAATATCAAGTTGCTCGGACTGCCAAGAGACTCCGCGGTCATAATTTTTAAGACTAGCATTTGCCGAGAATCTAGCAATATCTTTTGCACGCTCTGTAATGATCGGCGTTAGTTCAGTAATATTACTATCACGTCGCTCGGAGGTAAAACCCTTCAGATAATTTGAATCGTATTTTACACTGTTTTCAACATCAAACGGCATGATGGAATTAATGATATTGTTTGTTTTAGTCTTATTAGTCGTATCTAGGCGATCCTTATTTGATTCAATAGAGAGACCATGAATTGTGAGATCAAAATCTCGACCAACTTGATAAAGGTCAGCATCATAATAGGTTACACGATGTTCCCCACTACCTTCGGAATAGGAACGAGTTTGATGTTCGCCAAGCCCCGTAAGATGACTGTGTGCATTTAAGTCAACTACCATGTATGGAAAATATACACCCATAATATTATTGGTAGTAAATTCTTGTCGGAACTTTGGATGTGCATAAAATTTGCGCTTTCCAACAAAGTCCTCGATTGCTTTTTTCGCCTCATCTTTTTTCACCTTAAAGGCAAGTACCATGTCTGGTATTGCGCCATTAGGGATTTGCTGATTTAGCGATAAAGTGTTACGACACCAGTGACAGCGCGCCTGGTTGGCTGAGGCGGTGTCAATAACCACCTCAGCACCACAGCTCGAACACTTTAAAGTTATTTGATCTTTCGTGTCGGCAACAATATCTTGAGCGCCCGAGCCGATGGTTGTGCCAGAGAGCTTTGAAATATCAGTCTCCATTTCAAGCTTTTGTGGCTCAAATTCAAAACGACAGAAGTTGCAACGGAGCTGCCCTGTTGCTGCATTAGTGGAAATATCCGTGGAGCCACATTTTGGACATTTAACCTGTCCGTCTTTATTATCAACATCAGTCTGAACAACTTTTACTCCGTTGTCCACATAGGCTTGATCTTGTGTTTCAGTTTCAGCCATTATAAATCTCTAGAACCCGAGAATCTGGACTTTTACTTTATCGTAATCCTCTTGAGAAATAGCACCTGCGTCAAGAAGTTGTTTCATCTTCATGAGTTTTTCAGTTGGGTCTTCTGCGGGGGCTGGGTTAGCAGTAGGGGCAGTAGGGTTGGTAACAGGAGCAGGGTTGACTGGTTGCTGGAGATTGCTCATCATACCACCAGCCGCATTCATACCCATACCCATGAAGGCCATGCCAGCAGCGCCGCCACCGTTTTCACCAGAGGCCTGGATACCGCGAGCGATAGACTGTTGCATAAAGGAGTTGCCACGAGCGCCAGCAAGAGCATCTGCTTTCTTAACGTCCTTCATTAACTCCTTAGTATCTTCGTCGTATTCAATAGCGAGAATTGCGGTACTAACGATTTCGAGACCACGGTTTGAGCGCCACTGATAACCATCTTCGACAGCCTGTGAAAGAGACTTGGCAAAGCCAATTTGATCGCCTTGAATCTTTGCCATGCGATTGCCTTTGCTTGGGTCGTTGGTGTAGTTTGAGAAAGCAGCAGAAAGTGAACCAACAACTTCAGTAAAGAGCTGAGAGGCAGCGTCGTTGTCCATATCGGCAAAATCAAAGACTCCTTGATCATTGAGATATGATACAGGTACAAAGTTCTTGATAAAGGCGAGCGGATCAACAATCTTTAGACTGTAAGTACCACGTGTGATAGCACCAACCTGAGTATTGAGGAAGGCATCGTCCCAGTAGATTTCAGATTGAGTACCAAAACGGTTGTTTGGAATTTCTTTTAGGTTGACGTAGAAAATCGCTTGGCTGGAGCCTGGCATACCACCAAATTTAAAGCGTTCCCAGCTAGTTTTAACGATTGAAGAGATTAAGCCGTCGCCCGCAAAGATAGACTGGGCGTTTTGATCTTCAGAGCTATAAATGAAACCACCTGGTTCAGCGATAAAGCCAGTGATGCCACCATCTTGCATAGTAACAAGAGCAGTACCTTCAGGAACAAGGATTTTACTACCATTAGAGATGATATTAGCAGATCCTTGTGTGTTTGAACCACGACCGTTATTTGTGCCAACCTTTTCACCTGGAAAGAGACCTGCGGTTGCGGGAACTCCTGAAATTGGTTGATAGAAATCTTTCCACTGGTCAGCAAATGTACCGCCAATAGCACCGGCAAAGGCTTTAATAAAACCCATATTCCTCCTTTAGTTATTTTATTTAGTATACACTAGATGATAGTTTTTTAGAATATAAGCTGAGCGCTTCGGTAAAAAAGAAATTTTGTGAAATAAAAAAGAGGCCTAGTGACCTCTTTTTCTATTAGTTAATTATTTAGAACTGTTACGTTTTTCAATAATTTCCTGTGCTACGTTTGGTGGTACTTCTTCATACTGAGAAAGTTCCATTGAAGATGCAGCACGACCTTGGCTCATAGAGCGGAGATCTGAAGTGTAACCGAAGAGGTTACCTAGTGGAGCAAAGGCAGTGATAAGCTTTGCGCCACCTTGAAGATCTTCCATAGACTCAATACGACCACGACGAGAGTTGATATCACCAATGACGTCACCCATGAACTCTTCTGGAGTAGTGACTTCAAGCTTCATGACTGGCTCAAGAAGAACTGGCTTAGCGCGCTTGATACCTTCACGAGTTGCAAGGCTACCAGCGAGCTTGAAGGCAAGTTCGGAAGAGTCGACATCGTGGTAGGAACCATCATAGAGAGTAGCCTTAATATCAACTACTGGGTAACCAGCAATAACACCACCGTTAAGGGTTTCTTCAACACCTTGCTGGACTGGCTTGCGGTATTCCTGTGGAACTACACCACCTTTAATCATATCGATGAACTCAAAGCCCTTACCAGCTTCGTTTGGCTCAAACTTAATCCAAACATCACCATACTGACCACGACCACCAGACTGTTTGATGTGCTTACCTTGAGCTTCAGCTATGCCACGGATAGTTTCACGGTAGGCAACCTGAGGAGCACCAGTATTTGCTTCAACATTATGTTCGCGCTTCAAACGATCGATAATAATTTCGAGGTGCAGCTCTCCCATACCTGAAATAATGGTTTGACCAGTTTCCTCATCGGTGTGAACACGGAAGGTTGGATCTTCTTCAGCAAGTTTTGCGAGACCAAGACCCATTTTTTCCTGATCAGCCTTAGTCTTTGGCTCAACAGCGATAGAAACAGGTGGTTCTGGGAACTCAATAGACTCAAGAAGAATTGGATGGGCTGGATCACAAAGTGTGGTACCAGTTGTGGTTTCTTTAAGACCGACGATGGCAGCAATATCACCAGCAGCAACTTCGGTAATTTCTTCACGCTTATCTGCGAACATGCGGACGAGACGACCAACACGTTCCTTATTGCCGGTTGTGGCATTTAGAATGTAGGAACCAGATTTAAGAGTACCAGAGTAGACACGTACGAAGACAAGTTTTCCAACGAATGGGTCAGATGCAATCTTGAAGGCAAGAGCAGTGAGTGGCTGAGCAACATCGGCTTTGCGAACAACATGATCACCAGTTTTTGGATCAGTACCAACAGTTTGACCAAGATCACGATCAAGTGGAGATGGAAGATAATCTGCACAGAGGTCAAGCACCTTCTCGACAATAACACCACGACCGTCACCACCAGTTACTAAGAAGAAGTCACCGTATAGAACACGCTTACGGAGTGCAGCTTTTAGTTCAGCCTCAGTAATAGCTTCTTCGCCCTGGTTGAAGTATTTGTTCATTAGATCTTCATCAGCAGCAACTGCTTCTTCGACAAGAAGAGCACGAGCTTTCTTAGCCTTATCAAGCATATCAGCTGGAATTTCACCAACGGTTAGTGAATGATCGGCATATTCCTTGTAGGTGTAGGCCTTCATATCGACAAGGTCAACAACACCGCAAATATCCTTCTCGAAACCGATTGGGAGGTGAATTGCAACAGCATTCTTGGAAAGACGCTTATGGATAGATTCAAGTGATTTGTAGAAGTCGCCACCAATTTGGTTAATTTTATTGATGAAACAAATACGAGGGACACCATATTTAGTGGCCTGGCGCCATACAGTTTCGGACTGAGCTTCAACACCCATCTTGCCATCGAAGACAGTAATAGCACCGTCAAGAACACGAAGAGAGCGCTCTACTTCAGCGGTAAAGTCGATGTGGCCTGGGGTGTCGATAATGTTAATTTTATAACCTTTCCAGGTTGCAGTTACAGCAGCGGAAGTAATAGTAATACCACGTTCCTTTTCCTGCTCCATCCAGTCAGTTGTTGCACCACCAGTGTCACCCTTTACAAGGTCGATTTTATGTTTCAAACCTGTACGGTAAAGAATTGCTTCAGAGGTTGTGGTTTTACCTGCGTCAATATGGGCAATAATACCAATATTGCGAAGCTTTGATAAATCATGATTGTCAGTAGCCATGAATTTCCTTATTTAGTTATTATTATTGTCTTTTCGGTGTTTTGCCAATTAAATTACGGCAAAAAGACGTTGGTGATATTTTACCATGCTATCTGTTAAAAATAAAGTTGTATTTTGGAATTAAGTATCAATTGTTTTATTAATACATATCAAGATTTGCGCCGTATTTTCGGAGGATATAAATGTTATCCTCAATTTCTTTCTTACTCAATTTTTCTGTTATGAGATTAGCATCTACACCATGTTCGAGGAGAATAAACAGATTATCTGCGATACGGTCTGGTTTCATGTTGCTTAATATATTATCAATATCTGCACCATCTTCGAGGAGAGTAGATAGTTTGTAATCGATATCTCTTGGATTCATATTGCTTACAATATTATTAATATCTGCACCATTCTTAAGGAGGGTATCTAGATTATCTGATATTTCAAATGAGTTTAGCCTCGAAACTAATTCGTTGACATCAATGTTTGCTCCGTGTTCGATGAGATAATCTAATTTATCCACAATATCGGAATACCGCATTCTATTTACGACAAGATCAATATCTGCACCATTTCTGAGAAGTTTGTCTAGGTTTCTGGTAATACCGTGTGACTCTAGGCTTGAAACTAATTCGTTGACATCAATAATGGCACTATATTTAAGAAGAGTGTCTAGATTTTCTGCGATATGGTATGAATTTATATTATTTACAATATTATCAACATCTGCACCTTGTTTGAGGAGAGAGTCTAGGTTTTTGGCAATATCGTAGGCTTTCATGTGATTTACAGTATTATTAATATCTGCACCTTGTTTGAGGAAAGAGTCTAGATTTTTAGCAATATCACATGAGTCTAAGCTTGCAACCATTTTATTGGCATCTACCCCTTTTTCTAAAGCATATTCTATGCCATACTTTTCTTTTAATTCTGGGATTCTAGGATCTTCTTCATTATAGGTGTCTAATGTCGCGATGGGGCGATCTAGTTCATAAAGAAAGCTTAATTCTTCTTTGGTTAGATCTTCCCCTTTTTCCATCTTTTTATCTAAGCGGATTAGAGCTTGCTTATCATCAAACTTTTGTAAATACTTTTCGCCGCCTGGTAGAGACAATGCTTTTTTCTTAACAATAGGAACAAGAGCGTCTTCAACAGCTTGCCCATCGTTTAGTCCTGAGACTTCATCAACTATACCATTTGGGTCGAGGCGAATAGAGGCGGAGCCATTAGAGGCATAGACTCCAGGAGAGTTAGGGTCTTCTAGTCTGAAGATGATGAATTTGGCTTTTGAATTAGATTCTTTATCTGACCCCGTACTTTTAGAGTGTCCATATTCGCCGTATACTAGATAATTGTGTGCAACATTAGGGTCCACGACACACCAGCGGGTACCTTCGGCGAGGCTGGCAATCTCTTCTTCATCGCCTAACTTATATTCAAACCAATCACCATGGACATCTTCGGTACGTTCTGGGGTTTTGAGAATAACTTTAGTATCGACCAGTTCTTTAGCGTAGAGTTTAGGGAAGTTGGCGGATTTAACGAGAGAGACTAGTTTTTCATCATCTGAATGTTGCGCTAGCCAGTTCTCTTTATCTACACCATAGAAATCATTAATTTGACGATAAACCTTGGCGAGGATCTCGGCGTTAAGTTTTGGGAAACTGAGGGCTGTAGTATTGTCACGTCTGTTATAATCTGCATCATCAAGATTGAGAGTATTGCTCATCTTGGAGATGCCATCGAAGGCATAGACCTTGAACCAGAGAGGATAGGGGCAGTTTTTATCGCCTAGATAGTTAGTCCAAGAAGTGATAGATTGGCGTTGTTTATCGATGAGATCTTCAGCTAGAATTTCTTTTTCATATCTACTTAGTTCTCTGCCTTGGCCATTGTCTCTTAGGATCTGTTCTTGTTGTTTCCAATAGGCTTCTGGGATGTCTTCATAGTCCATGACGAGATTTTCGGCAGAGGCTGCCCAGAGTTTTTGTTCTATGGCGTCTCCATGTTTTTCGATCATGCGATCTAGACGGGAGAGATAAGCGAAGTTTCTGCGTTCGTTATTTTTGCCTGGGAGCTTTTCTTTGTTATTGCGGGCTTTATTGAATGAGGATTCGACAATGTTTTTATACTTAGATTCGAAGTTAACCAGAGAGAGAACTTTGGATCCGATTTCGTTTTGAAGGCGAGAGGCGGCCCTTTTTTCCATTTGTTGATTTACGTTTTCTGCAGTATTTTCATTATCGCTGAACTGATTCAAATTGTTTGCGTATTGATTTTGATTATGCTCCGGCATACTCTTCCTATTACCCCAATATTAAATCTTTATTGTCAATATTTTAACATATGCATTTTAAAAATGACCAAACTTGGCGGTATCTTCGAAGTGCTTATTCAACAGCCCGAGATCTTTAATCATTTGTTTTGGCGTACATTCGGCATACAAGGATTTTTCTGGCTCAAGACTTTTACCATCACCTAGAATATAGATAGCTAAAGGTTCAGCAATACCAATGGCATATGAGAGCTGGACCTCACAGCGAGATAACTGATGCTCTTTGAGATAGCGAATGGCAATTTCGCGAGCTTTATAAGCACCCGAACGATCTACCTTGGATGGATCTTTACCTGAGAAAGCACCGCCGCCGACCGGGGCAAATGACTGATAACTATCAACCACAATCTTACGACCAGTGAGACCGGCATCACCTTGGAAACCACCAATTAAAAACTTACCCGTCGGATTGACCCAGAATTTTTCAATTTTTAAACCAAATTGAGCAGCTAATTCTTTTGCTTTGTCGATCAAGATTTGATCAGTTTCAGTACGATCTTCTTCGGTGTTTTGATAGCTAATGGTCCAGTCTTTGATCTTCTTAAGGTGCATTTTGCGATCATAAATACCAGTAATTTGAGCCTTGCCGTCAGGTAAAAATCTCTGGTCTTTTTGACGTAGTTCATCATAGAACTTTGAAAACTCCTGCAATAAATGCATGGCGACTGGCTTATATTCTGGTGTGTCATTACAGGCAAAACCGAACATCATACCTTGATCACCCGCCCCACCAACTTCGTCATTGGTGCCGAGTGCAATATCATGGCTCTGCTTACCTAGATTATTGATAATTTCAATATCCTTTGGATCTCCTGATTCGATAACATTGATTGCACGATTATTTTGGTCAATATAGCCAACATCTTTTAATACGCGCATAACAATTTCTTCGACGTTAACCTCAGAGTTTGAGGTTACTTCTCCAGTAATAAAGATTTTACCTTTACCACCCATAACTTCAATACCACAACGCGAATGCTTATCTCCTTGCAAAAAAGCGTCAAGTAAGGCGTCGCTAATTTGATCGCAGACCTTGTCAGGATGACCACGAAAAACAGTTTCATTAGTATATAATTTCATACAATGCTTTCTTGTGGTCCCTAATTTTTACTCTTTAATAATAGCATAAAAAGCTCAAGGTTAGAATACTTATATTAAGAATCACCTTGAGCTTGATTGATAATGGCTTTAACCACTCTAAAAGTCTTACTGTAGCTTCTTGCGAAGAATCTCTTGCGCCATGCTTGGATTAGCCTTACCACGAGAAGCTTTCATGACCTGTCCGACTAGAAAACCGAGTACTTTTTCAGAGCCAGCCTTAAAGTCAGCCACAGCCTGAGCGTTGTTTGGATCGGCGAGAACTTCATCGACAATTTTTTCAACGGCACCGAGATCGTTTTCTTGAATCAAATTTAATTCTTTAGCAATTGCGCGAGTTTCTTTGAAACGCATCTCTGGCGTAAAGAAGCGTAGGAAGACTTCCTTGACGCTGGTGCTTGAGAGTTCATTTTTTGCAATCATAGAACTTAGATCCATTAATTGTTTAACGCTTGGCATTGGATCGTTCAAGAGGCTACTATTTTCTTCAGCTAGAAGCACGGAAGTAAAGAGGTTGGAGATTTTTAGGATGGCAGCTTTGCTGATTTCTTTATCGATGCCATGAATATCATATTCGGTCTTAAGGTCAGCTAGACGATCGACCAACTGTTTGTAATCAAGGAGAATTTCCAAGATATCTTTAGAAATAATCATGCCGAGAGTATTACGATAGTCGGCTGGAAGAAGCGGCATAGCTTCACGTTCCTTTTTTACCTGTTCCTCTGTCAATCGGATTGGTGGAAGATCTGGCTCTGGCATATAGCGGTAATCTTGAGCCTCTTCTTTAGAGCGCTGAGAAGTGGTTTTGCCTGTAGCGTCATTCCAACCACGAGTTTCTTGAGTAATGACTTCCCCAGCGTCAAGCATTTTGCTTTGTCGTTCATATTCATACTCAATAGCGCGCTCAACCGAGCGGAAGGAGTTCAAGTTTTTGATTTCAGCACGTTTGCCAAGAGTCTTACTTCCCTTCTCGGCTAGAGAAATATTGACGTCAAAACGCATATTACCGTTATAGAGGTCGCCAAAACAAACTCCGGCAAAGGTCATTAGGCGCCAAAGCTCCTTACAGTAGTCATGAGCATCATGGGCAGTATGAATATCTGGCATGGAGACGATCTCAATAAGCGGAGTATCAGCACGGTTAAGGTCTACGAGAGAATAATTATCAAAATGATTTAGCTTACCAGCATCACCTTCAAGATGAGCATGCTCGATACGAATCTGCTTACCGTTTGGAAGCTCAACATAGCCGGCACCGATGATTGGTTGATACATCTGGGTAATCTGATAACCCTTTGGAGAATCTGGGTAGAAATAATGTTTGCGATCAAAACGTGAAAGAAGATTAATTTCGGAGTTAAGCGCAAGTCCGGCACGTACTGCCATATTAACAGCTTCACGATTTAAACGTGGCAACATGCCCGGCAAAGCATATTCTACAGGTGAAACACAAGAGTTCGGCTCTTTGCCACGAGCATCGTTATCTACCTCAGAGAAGAGTTTGGTTTTGGTAGCGAGCTGTACATGACACTCGATACCGACGGTGATTTCATATTTTTGTTCAGTCATAGTTTCTCCAATTAAATTGCTCCTAGATCTTTTAAGGCCTGACGAAAACTCGCTAAGGCATGCTTAGCTTGATTATACTCTAAATTAAAATCTTGCTCATGGGCAATTTGATTACGTTGTTTATGAGCATACCAAACAGAGTTGAGCTGAGTAAAGCGTGTACTGGAAGCCTTTAGTCTTTCTCCCATAGTTTTTCCTGGCACTCCAAGCTCCATAAGCGCACGGTCGAGTAGTTTGTCCGCTTCAATGACAGCTGCGTTATAAGATAATTTATTATCACGAGTTAGTGAGTTTTCAATTTTTAAAAACCTGGTTTGATAATCCTCAACATCAAAACGGTGGTTTCGGCGGCCAGTGGAAGAAATGGCGATAAAGACAAAGACGCCGACAATCAAAATCGCGATTAGGAGGATTAAAGTTGAGTATGGCATTAATTTAACTCCTTAGCGAGGTATTTAGCAAAATCTAGAATACTTTTATCGCTTCTTCTTTGGCCGATCAGTTGCAGACCAATTGGCATCTTAGTATCCTGACTTTCACCAGCAGGATAGGCGAGACTTGGGAGTCCGGCAAGATTAATTGGTACACTCATAACATCCTCAAAATACATTGCAACTGGATCACTGACTTTCTCGCCAAGCTTGAAGGCTGGGGATGGCGAAACAGGCGTGAGGAGATAGTCGCACTTTTCAAAAGCTTTTTGATATTCTTCAATGATCAGAGTACGTGCCTGCTCGGCCTTTTTAAAGTAAGCATCATAGAATCCGGAGCTTAAGACGAAGTTACCGATCATGATACGACGCTTGTTCTCTGGCATAAATCCTTCGTTGCGTGAGAAACCGAATACTTCACTTAGATTCTTAGCATGTTCGGAGCGGTAGCCATAACGAATACCATCATAGCGTGAAAGATTTGAAGCAACCTCTGCTGGTACAACAATATAATAGACGGCGAGAGCGTACTTAAGGGTCGGCATATCTAACTCAACGATCTGGTGTCCAGCTGATTTAAGTTTTTCAACCTGAGAATCTAAAACACGTTGGACTTCGGGATCAATCGAGTCATTTCTAAAGTCTTTGATAATACCAATCTTAGCGCTTTTAGGAGCAATTTCTGGAACAAAATATTTTTGCTCTTCGTGATTATAGAAACTAGGTAAAGTAGTGAGATCTTTTTCATCTTGGCCGGCACAGATCGACATTAAAAGATCCATATCCTCCGCGTTTTTAGTAAAGAAACCGATACAGTCGGTACTAGAAGCCATGGCCACAACACCATAACGAGAAATCGTGCCGTAGGTTGGCTTAAAACCATAAACGCCGTTAAACGAGGCTGGCTGACGAATGGAACCGCCAGTATCTGTACCCGTAGCAAATTCAACAATGTCAAGAGCAACAGCTGCGGCGGAACCACCGGAAGAGCCACCAGGCACACGATCAAAATCCTTGGCGTTATGGGATGGACCAAAGTAGGAATTTTCGGTCGAAGAACCCTGAGCAAAGGCGTCGAGATTGGTGCGACCAATCATAATGGCGCCAGCTTCTTCGAGCTTCTTGACGGTGGTAGAATCGATTGGAGAATGAAATGGCTCAAGGATTTTTGCGGAGGCAGTAGTGTTTCCCTCTTTACTTAAGAAATTATCCTTTAAAGCATAAGGTACGCCAGCCAGCGGTCCAACTTCTTCGCCAGTGGCAATCTTCTTATCAATTTCTTCAGCCTTCTTCAAAGCTTTCTCTTCGTCTGCTAGTGAAACGAAGACATTATATTTTGCAAACTGGCGAGCTTTTTCAAAGGCTTCCTTCACCAGACTAACGGCAGAAATTTGCTTATTTGCAATCTTCATTTTGGTCTTCCTTTTTTTAATTTCTGAGATATTAGATTTTAAATAATTTAGAGTACTTTTGGCACTTGAATCATGTCTTGCCTTGATGCAGGAGCTAGATTTAAAAGCTGCTCTCTCGAAGCATCTTGTGGCTTTACTTCATCCTCTCGCCAGACATTTTCCATTTCAAAAACCTGATAAGTCGGTTCAACACCATCAGTATTTAACTCATCTAGTTGTGAAATATAGTTAACAATATTATCTAAATCTCGCTGCAAGCTCTCTACTTCTGTCTCTTCGAGGGATAAATTAGAAAGTTTTGCTAAATGCAAGATGTCCTCGCGTGTATTTTTCATAGCTTAATTATATCAGAAAATCAGAGACATAGCCGAGCTTCTGCATGGCGCGATGTATTATGTCAAAATCATCACAATAACTCTTAGTTAGTTTTGAATATGGGACATAGTGCCAATTTTTTGGAAGCTTTTTTATCTTTGCTGATGCAAAAATAGCATTTTTGTTTTTTGCTTGAGAAAAAATATAGCCGAAACGAATTTTTGCCTTAAAAAGCTCTTCAAATTGCTGCCTTACACCTCCCTGGGGGTTGAAAGTAGGAAGTTGATTTTTATTATCCAATAGAAATACGATTTTGTTTTCTGACTGAACGTCAGAATATTTTATATTTTTTGCGAGAATTATTTTGTAATTCATGATATTAGTATAACAAAAAGCCCCTCCTATGAGGGGCTAGATGTTTTTGCCATCCGTTTCGTCCGCGTTTTCGTCAATAGGACTATTAATCGCGACGTAATTGCTTTTCAGAGATAATACGCTTACTACTGAGGTAGGTTAAGAGGAAGTAGCCACCATAAATTGTTACCAAAAATATTACAGCCATGACTATTGATGGAGCTAATCCATCAGTGCCAATAAAGCTAAGAATTTTTATAGCAAATGTCAGACCAAAGATCGAATGAATGATTGCTAGAAAGAGCGGAGCAGCGAAGAAAATAGCAATCTGACGAAAGAGTGCACGGTTAATCATCCTCTCATCTACACCTAAGCGTCTTAATGTCATATATTTTTCACGATTATCAGATGATTCAGATAATTCTTTAAGTGATAAAATCGCAGCACTAGAGATGAGGAAGATGATGCCAAGATACAAGCCAAGGAAAACAGCAATAGCCTGAAGACCTACCGACATGGCGATTATCTGATTTTTGGTCTGTATATTATAAAAACGCGGGGAAGTAATTTTTATATAATCATTTTCGTTACCAGTAATGATGCGACGCAAATCTTTATCCAACTGTTCATTTTTATTTTTATCATTAGTCTTATAGTTTGCGGCCATGAAGTTCTCATATTTTACTAAAGTTTTAGTAACTTCATCAGAGACAACGAGGATTCCCATATTGCCATTTGTATTGGATGGCTCGATAAAGCCTTGCTTGTTATGATCAAATTTTGGTGATAAGGTTTTTCCGTTTATCTTGATTTTATGTCCATCTTTCAGGGAAATATTGTAAATTTCCTCCATTTTTTTGAAGTCAGACAGAATAAAATACTGATCGGGGTTTAATTTATATTGATCGAAGTGATATAAATTGGCGATCTTATTGTAATCTGAAACTGAGATGATCCTTAAGACATACATTCCATTAGCGTGACCGTTAGTCATTTCAGCTATCTTTTGAAGAGATTTTTGATTCAAAACAGCGTTAAGGTCAAGCCCGCCGTCTTCTATCTTCTTGGAGAGTATGTATGTATCAAACGAAGTCTGATCTTTGAGGTTATTCCATAGTCTTGAGCTGGTCTTAATAATATCCTCGATAGTCGCTCTAGAGTCGTTTTCGTTCCTAACTGCCATTTCTTGCTTCCAAGCCTTGACGGCTGGACTATCTTTCTCTTCTTCAGAATTGGATTCTTCCCATCTTGAATTATAGTTATTCCGATATGAAACAACAGCATCGACAGGAGTGGCATATTCAAGTTGTTTTTTGGAAGTTTCACGGATAGATAAACAACTAGACAAAGTACAGATAGTAATGAAGAGCATGAGACAGATAATACTCATTGAAGCAACGGTAGTATTAATCTTGCTACTAATCTGCTTAAATGTAAAGCTATTTAAGTCTTTATAATAGAGTTTTTTACGCGTTACAATCAGCTTCATTATGAGGCCTGATAATGACCAGTAAAGCAAGAAAGTTGCGATGACTCCAGCACCAATTACTTGCCAAAACAGTGCGATTTCTGAGAGAACCTTGAGATAATTGACGGTAACTTGATAGTAGGCAACACCTAGAATCGTAGCAGCAAGAAAGAAGATAACTGTACAGATAATAGGATTTTTTAGGCGGACCTTTTCGGACTTACGACTAGCTTGGATTAGATCAATTATCTTAAGTTTATTAATCATGACGGTATTAAAGGCAATCACTAGAAGATAAATTATCCCGAAATAAGCAATAGTTTTTAGACAGGCTTCACCGGAAAAGACAAATTGAAATTTTGACATATCGGCCTCAAATAGATTGGCGACCATTACACTCATTAGTTGTGACAAAATAATACCGAGAGAGAGACCAGCAACCAGAGAGAGTAGCCCTATAAAGAGAGTCTCAAGAAAAAGTAGTAGAGATATTTTGCGTTTGCTCATACCGAGAGTGAGATAGATAGAGAACTCTTTATTACGCCGTTTAATGAGAAATCTTGAAGCATAAATGATAAGATAGCCAAGAATGCCATCAACAATTAAACTTACGCCCGACAAAACATTTACAAGGAGTTTAACTACATCTTTAGTGGAGCTGCCTAGTTCCATCATGGACGTTTGCGTACCGATAACATTAAAGACATAAAAAATAACAACGCCAAGGACGAGAGTAAAGAAATAGATGGCATAGTCCTTCATACTACGAATAATATTTCGAAAAGATAATTTAAAGAGCATCGTTAAGGTCTCCACCTAATAGAGTCATGACATTGATAATTTTGTCAAAGAATTCCTTTCGTGAATTCTTACCACGATTAATTTCATTAAAAATCTTACCATCTTTGATAAAAATTACCCTAGAAGAATAGCTTGCCGTGAAAGCGTCGTGGGTGACCATCAGAATAGTGGCACCGAGCTCTTGATTTAAGTAATCAAAACGTTCAAGTAGCATTCTAGAGGATTTTGAATCGAGCGCACCGGTTGGCTCATCAGCTAGAACTAGTTTTGGATCAGTAATAATGGCACGGGCTGATGCCACACGCTGTTTTTGTCCACCAGAGAGCTGATACGGGTATTTTTGCAAGATATTCTGAATATCCAAATCGGTGGCAACTTTTTTAACACGCGGTTCAATATCAACGGCTTTAATGTTTTGAATAGAAAGAGCAAGTGCAATATTTTCGTAGGCAGTAAGATTATCAAGCAGATTAAAATCCTGAAAAATAAATCCGAGCTCTTCCCTTCGAAAGCGATTAAGTGCGTTACCCTTGAGTTTCGTAATATCGGTACCTGCTACATAAATATGTCCAGAGGTGACTTTGTCAATAGTGGAGATAAGGTTCAAAAGTGTAGTCTTACCAGAACCACTTGCACCCATAATAGCTACAAATTCACCACTATCCACCTCAAAAGATATATTATCAACCGCCTTCGTGATGCTTGAACGATTCCCGTAATACTTCTCGATTTTCTCAATTTTTAGTAATTCTTTCATTTTTTCCTTTCCAACAAGAAGTTCTTGTTATCTCAAGTTTATAGAATTTCAATTACTCTGTCGTGCTTTTAATATTACAGTTTCTTACATTTTTGTAATAATCATTTTTGGCAAAAACTATCATAACATCCGTATATTGATATTCAGTCGAACTGATTAGAATTCGATGTCCTAATTTATCAATCAACTTTTTAACGATATACAACCCCATGCCAGTACTCTTACTACCGCTAGTATCTGCCATGAGATTTATTTTAGTCTTATCAAAATCGTAGGGACGACCATTTTGTCCAGTGAAGGCCTTTTGAAAGACGCGAGATTGATCAGACGTTGGAATACCAATACCATTATCATATACATGTAAAACAAGTACCTTTGACGTCTCCTCGCTGTAAACTTTAATTTGAGGTGATTTCTTTTTACGATATTTTATACTATTGGCAATGATTTGATTTAAGATAAATTCTAACCACTTTGAGTCGGTTTCAATAGTTTTCTCCACATTCTCAACTTGAAAGTCAATCCTACTATCTATGAGAGCGCTCTGATTTTTAAGAGCAACACGCTTAATAATCTCCGAAAGGCTGGACTCTGAAATTTGATAATCTTTTTCTACGTGCTCAGATCTGACTAGATACAAAATCTGATTAACATAGTCGTCCAGTCTATCTATTTCCGAAAGAAGTAATTGGTTATTTTTATATTTTGTTTGAGTGAGGTTTAACCGAAGAGCAGAGATAGGCAATTTTACCTCGTGGACCCAAAGCTCAAGATATTCTTTAAAATCTTCAAATTTGATTTTATATTGATTAATTTGGTCAATCATATAACGATTGAGTTCGGAAATTTCCTGATGAAGGAGCTTTTCTTCGTTGGTTATCGGGTCGATTAGTTCATGCACCAAGATCTTTTGATCGAGGGCATCGATTCCTCGATGAATTTTCTTGTAAAAACGCGCTTTCCTAAAATAGGCATGGAGGAAGCAAACAATAAAAGTAAAGAGATTGATAAAAATGATAAAGATATTAAATTCAAGAGAGGTTGAAAATACACAAAGAAGATACTCGGTTAGAACAATTGCAAAAAGATTAGCTAGAAGAATATTCAGATTATCCGCGATGTATTCCCTAAATTTCATAGTTATTTGGCAAGGATGTAGCCTAGACCCTTTCTAGTTTCAATAGTTGATGTTTCGCCTAACTTCTCTAATTTGTCACGAAGTCTACTAATATTAACAGTAAGCGCATTATCGTTAATATATTCGCAGTTATCCCAAAGCTCTGTCATCAGTTCATTACGTGAAACGATGCGTTCTTGATTATATAAAAGAGTACGAAAGATTAGGAGCTCATTTTTAGTAAGTTCAATAGCTTTACTATTGCTTTTTGTTGAAGAGATGGTTCCTTTCTTGAGATCGATTTGTAGATTTCGATAAGTTTTAATTTCTGAAGCAAGGTTTGATCGTCTTAAAATTGCCGCAATACGGAGCAATAAGATTGTTGGGTTGTAGGGTTTAGCAATAAAATCATCCGCACCATAACTAATAGCAAGCGCTTCATCCATTTCGGTATTACGACTAGTGACCATAATGACTGGTGTATTTAGAATTTTTCTAATTTCACGCACAAAATCACGACCATTAATACCCGGTAAATTGATATCCAGCAGAATAAGATCTGGCGAGAGTTCTTGGATCTTTTCCACCGAGATGTTGTTCATATCCAAAATCAAAGGCAAGTAATTTGAGGTTAGTAAAAGCTCCGAAAGCCCTTCCCTGATGCCTTTATCATCCTCAATAATTAAAATTTTAAACATTAGCTCTTCCTTTTTTCTTCTTCGTCTCGGATTTTTTCTATCATATCACGAATCTCAGCAGCCTTCTCATACTCTAAATTAGCTGCGGCAAGCTGCATTTGCTCGGACATTATTGATAGTTGTATTAGTCGCGGCGTAATTGCTTTTCAGAGATAATACGTTTACTACTGAGGTAAGTCAAGAGGAAGTAACCGCCATAAATCAGAATGAGCATGGAAGCGGTGATTGGGATTGAGGCGAGTAGTCCACCAGAACCGAATACTTCGATGATGCTGGAGGCAAATTTAATACCGAAGACAGAATGGAGAATACCGACAAGAAGCGGGAAGACGAAGAAGATGGCGATTTGAATAAAGAGAGCATGATTCAGCATTTTATTACTGGCACCGAGACGTCTTAAAGCAGCGTATTTTTCAATATTATCAGATGACTCAGAAAGCTGTTTGAGAGCAAGAATTGCGGCAGAAGAAATCAAGAAGATAATACCAAGGTAAAAACCGACAAAGGTAGCGATGGCCTGCAGACCAATTGAGGAAGTATAAATAAGAATTTTAGTCATATAGCTAAAGGAGACACCGCTCGGACGCTGCTCTTCTTTTTTACTATTCTGTTTCGATTTTTGTGCCGTCTCGTCTGCAGAGCTATGAATCTCAATAGATAAATTACCGAGGTCATATATTCTACGTATGTCATTATCGATTTGTTGAGCAGTATGATCCGCACTAGTATTGTAGTTTACAAGTAAAACACGGCTACCAATAGCTTGCTCGGAAGCGATTTTATCTGGCACAATTAGAATACCAGTATTAGACTTCATACCAGAGGAAGTTACAAAACCTTCGAGATGCTTTTTTGCAACTGGACTTAGAGTTTGTCCTCGATAATTAATCTGAAAACCTGAAGCCAATGATTTATCAATAGAGTCGCTCATGGGTTTATAGTCTGCAAGCATCTGATATTGATTGTCAGCCAGAGAGATTTCTTCGCGATGGTAGAGTTTTGCTATTTTATTATAGTCAGAAACACGAAGTATTGGTACCGCAGTTTTTGACATAAACTCACCCACTAAGCCGTTAAGATACTCCGCTTGGAGGGCTTGCTTAAAGGTAAAGGTATGATCGGCATAGACATTAACCTCAAGATACTCCTTAATGCTTTTTGCAATTTCCTTATCTTTCTCAGTTAATCTTTGGTAGATAGGCCTTTGCATGTACTTTTGTGACTCTTTAATCTGCGCATCAAAATCTGGGTTGATACTGTCAGCCAAAGGTCCGTAGCCAGGGCGATTTGGACCAAAGACGGCCTGATAATCGGTAAGCTCAATGAAGGCGTCAACCGGAGTGTTATAGGCTAACTCTTTTTTCATAGATTCGTTAATTGAAAAACAGAGTGAAAGAATACTAATAGTCAAAAAGAGGAGAAGACTAATTAGAGACATGGAGACCACTGCTGTATTGATCTTGCTGGAGACTTGACGAAAGATAAAAGAATTGAGACCACGATAGTAGAATCTTTTACTTCTGGTAAGGACTTCCATAATTAAGCCTGAAAATGACCAGAAAAGCAGAAAAGTTGTAATCACACCAATTGCAACTGGCCAGAGGAGATTATTTATGCGGTCCATCATTGAAACCTTATCATTAGTAACCCACCAATAAGCATAACTTAGACCAAAACTAGAAAGAACAAAAACAATAGCACGAAGTAGTGGGTTCTTTAGGAATGCCTTCTCGGATTTCTTACTACCATGGAGAAGATCGATAATCTTAAGACGACCAACGATTATCGTATTAAATACGATAACAATGAGGTAGATGAGACCAAAATAAAGGATAGTATCAAAGAAAGCTTTTTCAGAAAATACAAACTGAAATTTACTCATATCTGCCTCAAATAGACGTCCGATGAGAATACTGATCAACTGCGAAGCACCGATACCAATGAGAAGTCCGACGGCAAGTGAGATGATACCGATCATCAGGGTCTCAAAGAAAAGGAGGCGCGAGATTTTACGTTTACTCATCCCCAATGTCAGATAGATAGCAAATTCTTTGTTGCGACGCTTAATTAAGAAACGCGAGGCATAGATAATCAGGGCGCCAAGAATAGCCACCACGAGAATACTCATACCGGAAAGGATTTTACTAAGTAACTCGACAATCAACTTCTTGGCATTATTAAGTTCGAGGACCGCTGCTTGAGATCCGACTGAGTTGAAGACATAAAAGAGAGTAACGCCGAGTACTAACGTGAAGAAATAAATCGCATAATCCTTGACGCTACGCGTGATATTTCGAAACGAAAGTTTAAATAACATCAGAGTCGCCTCCACCAAGTGTGGCCATTACACGAATAATTTCATCAAAGAACTCTTTGCGTGTTTTGTTGTCACGATGAATTTCGTTAAAGATTTTACCATCTTTGATAAAGATAATACGTGAAGCGAAGCTAGCCGAAAAGGCATCGTGGGTTACCATGATAATGGTTGCTTCAAGTTCCTGATTAAGGTAATCGAAACGTTCGAGTAATAACTTTGAAGATTTTGAGTCAAGTGCGCCGGTTGGCTCGTCAGCTAGAACAAGTTTTGGATTGGTGACAATGGCACGAGCAGAAGCGACACGCTGTTTCTGGCCGCCAGAAAGCTGGTATGGAAACTTGTCGAGAATCTTCTCAATATCAAGATTCTTAGCGACCGCCTTTACACGCTCATCAATTTCTTTTGCTTTGACGTTCTGGATTGAGAGTGCAAGAGCAATGTTTTCATAGGCGGTTAGGTTATCTAGTAGATTGAAATCCTGGAAGATAAATCCGAGAGATTCACGCCTAAAGGCATTGAGCTTCTCGCCTTTTAGTTTTGTAATATCAGTATCATCAACTAGGATCTTTCCCTCAGTCGGACGATCAATCGTTGAGATTAAGTTTAGAGTAGTACTCTTACCAGACCCAGAGGCACCCATAATGGCAAGAAACTCACCCTTTTTGACTTTAAAAGATAGATTATCAACAGCCTTCGTGAGACTGGCCCCCTTACCGAAAGTCTTTGTAACTTTTTCAACGGCAAGAATAGTTTCCGCTTTTGCCATTTACCTCCTTAGATTAGAAAATATATTTTTTCTATTTTACCACAACAATCTTTCGGTGATTGATATTTAGATAAAATAATTAGATCTCTATTTTTGGCCTTCTTCAGCATCTTTAATCTGCTGAATCATATCACGAATTTCTGCCGCTTTTTCATACTCAAGATTGGCTGCGGCTAGCTGCATTTGCTCGGATAATTCTTTAACCAGGATCTTAAATTCTGATTTTGGAACCTTTTTGAGATCTAATTTATTTTCTTTGGCCTTTTCTGGGATAATTGCACGAAGCCCCAAAGAAATTTCCTTCTTGATACTGTGCGGAACTATATTGTGTTCGTGATTATATTTCATCTGAATATCGCGACGACGATCGGTTTCGGTGATGGCCCGTTCCATACTTTCGGTAATATTATCAGCATACATAATCACGTGGCCTTCTTCATGACGAGCCGCACGACCAATGGTTTGAATTAAGGCAGATTCAGAACGCAAGAAGCCTTCTTTGTCTGCGTCCAGAATAGCAACTAGTGAAACCTCTGGAAGATCAAGCCCTTCACGTAGAAGATTAATACCGACTAGAACATCATAAACACCCGTGCGTAAATCTCTTAAAATATCACCTCGCTCTAATGTATCTATTTCAGAATGAATGTAGGCAGTTTTTATACCGTGGTCCTTGAGATGTTGTGAAAGATCCTCGGCCATGCGCTTTGTGAGAGTTGTGACAATGACGCGCTGATTTTTTTGAATGCGAGCTTCGATCTCTACCATCAGATCATCAATTTGCCCATCCGTGGGACGAACTTCAATCTCAGGATCGAGCAAGCCTGTGGGGCGAATCACCTGCTCGGCTGGAGTAGGAGAAACTTCTAGTTCATATTTACCTGGCGTGGCTGAAACATAGACTGCGCGATGAATATGTTTTTCAAATTCATCAAAAGTGAGTGGTCGGTTATCTAAGGCACTTGGTAGACGAAATCCATAATCAACGAGTGTGGTTTTCCTAGCGTGATCTCCGTTATACATACCACGAACTTGGGGCAGAGTCATATGTGACTCATCAACGAGAAGGAGGAAGTCATCTGGGAAAAAGTCTAAAAGCGTCGCTGGCGGCTCCCCAGCCTTACGTCCGTCCAGATGTCTTGAATAATTTTCAATCCCCTTAACAAAACCGGTTTCTTTGAGCATTTCTAGATCATACTTGGTGCGCTGAGATAAACGTTGCGCTTCCAGATATTTATGTTCTGCCTCAAAATATTTTAGCCTACTGTCAAATTCAGCCTCAATTGTATCAATAGCCCGAGAGAGTTGATCACGAGGAGTTGCGTAATGGGTGTTTGGAAAAATATGAACTTGTTCGGGTTTTTCAAGGACTTCAGCAGTAAGCGGGTCAATAATTTTAACGGATTCTAGGTTATCAAAATCGAACTCAAAACGATAAGCCACTTCACCAGAGGCAGGAAAGAGATCAATAGTATCGCCTTTAACCCGAAAATTACTACGTTCGAAGGCGAGGTCATTTCGGTGATACTGCATGGCAATGAGGTAGATGATAAAATTGGTTTGATTGAGAGAACCTGCACTTTGCGTGGTGGTATTAACGAGCGATGGCGAATGGAGACGGCCGAGAGAAGCTTTAGCAAGCTCACTAAGTTCCATGATTTGCCAAATCCCCTGTTTTTTGATCAAGGGGAGTGACATTTCAACGTAGTGATCAGGAGAACCGATACCATAAATACAAGAAACCGAGGCCACAATAATAGTGTCTGGCCGAGTCAAGAGAGCGACTGTGGCAGCATGACGAAGACGATCAATTTCATCATTGATTGCCGAATCTTTCTCAATATAAGTATCAGTACTGGCAATGTAGGCTTCAGGTTGATAATAGTCGAAATAAGAGACAAAATAATGTACCTCGTTTTTCGGGAAGAATTCTCTAAATTCAGAGTAGAGTTGAGCCGCTAGAGTCTTATTGTGAGCCAAGATCAAAGTTGGCTTCTGGAGATTCTGGATAATATTTGCCATAGTGAAGGTTTTACCAGAACCAGTCACGCCAAGTAAGGTCTGCTCGCGAATGCCTTTTTTAAGACCATCAGTAAGCTGCCGGATTGCAGTCGGCTGGTCACCCGTAGGGGCATATTTACTCTGTAACTCAAATGCGGGCATGGTTTTATTATATCATTAGTTACGGTTCGATTCTGATTCCGAGAACACCGTAATGACGCTGTTTTTCTGCTGGATAGAACTCATTGAGGACATTTAGCAGTTCAGCTTTAGACATTGTAGCATCTGAAAGAAGTTCGATAGGAAAATCTTGAAATAGAGATACGAAATCCTGATAGTACAATAAGCCAGTTATTTTGGTTGAAAGTGATTCCCCTTCGGAGCTAGTAAAAACTAATGTATTGCCAAGTTGAAGCTGTCTACGCTTTTCATCATTAAGTCGAAGCTCGATACGCTTGGTGCCGTTTTTTATGTAGTTAAAATAACGGGGTTGAAGATTCATATAATGTGTTGTCATGTATGTATTATAATTTAAATTTTCTATTTCAAATAAAAGACCCAGGGATTTTACCCTGGGTATAAAATTAATCAAAGACAAGAGTTTGGTTTACGCACTTGACCTCGATGAGGTGCACGTCACTACCCAAGGTTGTCTCGACTTTTCTAAAGTCCGCCTCCTTTCCAATAGTAACCACCGACTGGGCATCAGCCAAAGTGTTTTGACATTCAGCTCTAACGAACTCTTCATCATCAGCAAGTCGTCCTGCCAATGATAAGTCATAATAACCTGGCTGGGCTACTGGCTTATTCTGTTCCTGAAAGGTTTCCAAGTCAGCAATAAACCAGGCAAGTTTCTTTGGCCTTCTTGCTTCAAAACCGGCTTGAGCAAATCCTTCTGGATAATACTCGTCTGATCCATATTTATCAGCAGAGGCGATTAAATCACCATTGCCAAGGATAACTTTGACAGCCTCCTTGTCCTCCCTGAGAGCTTCGAAGATATTTACTTCAATTGGCTGCATTTGCCAATTAAATTTCATGTTTATGCTCTCGTGCCAGGACCAGTACCCGTAGGTACACGCCTCGCATCCAGAAGGACTAGTATCATCCTGCTCCCAAAGGCTGAGAATAGAGCCATCATCAAAGAAGACATTATATCTTCTAGATGCATAGCTCTTGCCTTTTTTATTGTAGCCATAGATTTGTTTCTCTATTAAATCAATGACCATGCCTATCATTTTCTTCTTCATAATCTTCTCCTTCTGCGGCTTTATACCGCCAAAAAATTTGCAGAAGAAGCTTTTTCTTCTGCGACTGATTATACCTACTAGGATAAGTTTATTAGTAGAGATAATCCGTCACAGAAGTAAAGAAGAATAGAGACTAGACTTTTGTAAGGTACTTATTTGTATAGCTTTCAAATTATAACATAATTTTCTATTTGTGCAACCAACTTAAACCGAATTTTATTAGTTAAGACATCTTAAACTTCTTTATATGTCTACTTAATCCATTTTATCAACTCTTTAATAGCGATCTCTTGATAGACTGGTTCCTTTTGACTATTTCTATAACTATGGTCCGCATCTATAATTTCAACTACTTCAGCTAAATCACCGACCATCTTTCTGACTTCAACCGGAGACGCAAAACGATCATTTGTACCCTGGATAACTAGTTTTAAGTTGTTTAAAATAGCTCTTTGCTTAATTTCTCCAGGGATGTATCCAAGAATTGAAAGTTCTATTTGACTATCTGGATATTGCTCAAGATAGTAGCTAGCAATAATACCGCCGAGCGATTTTGCAACAATTATAATTTTGTGAAATCCTTCAAGATGAGCAAAATCGACAGCTTGCTTGAGCGCATCTACCTCTTCTTTTAATTTTGGTCCACTTGAAGATTCTTCTCCTCTCTCACAGTACGGAAAATTAAAACATAGGACACTATTTTTAGTGGCCGCAATGGCATCAAAAATAGAAGAAATAAAATCGGTCTCTACCCCAACTGCCCCTCCACCGTGCAGGATTATATAAATTGTTTTGGTCCCATTTTTTCTATAATATTTATACGTAAGTCCTTGCATATCTATCCAAATAGTATCATATATTGAATATAAAAACTTCTACTCTTGAAAAATACCTTGAGTAAGCGTACCATCAATTTTAAAGTAGGAGTAGAAAATGATAAGAGAAATGGACATCAAGGATCGAGAAAACATAGATAAAATGCAATTCGAACTTCAGAAGTATTTTTCAGAAATCGATCAAACACACGAATCACTACCCTATAAAGATATGGACGACGCCCATCACTATATGCAGAAAATGCTAGATGACGTCAAGAATATGAACGGTAAGGTTTTCGTTTCAGAAGAAAACGGCCAAGTTATTGGTTTTATTCAGGGCGTGATAATTGAGCATAAAAAGGGTGATGATGAGATCTATGATCTGTCACGTAAGCCATCCAAGGACGGCTGGATCGGTCTATTATTCGTGAAGTCGGAATTCAGAGGATCCGGCATAGGACAAGAGTTATTAGACAGAATGAAAGATTATTTCATAGCCCAGGGATGTACCAGCATCAAGCTATTGGTTTTATCGGACAATATTAATGCTATAGGCTTTTATAAAAAGAGTGGATTTATGGCCCACGATTTAGAAATGGTAATGAAAATATAAGCAAGGTATAAATTAACAACAAGAAAATAGGGCCCTCTCAGATGAAAGAGACCCTATAAACTATCCATTAAATAATACTTGAACTAAAAAATTCCAGTATGGTGCCCGAGACTGGACTCGAACCAGCACGCACGAGGCATATGCTCCTAAGGCATACGTGTATACCAATTTCACCACTCGGGCCTGTGTTAATTATAACACAATCTTATGAATTTTGGAGAGCTAATTTTGCTTTGATTTCGCGATTCTTGAAGAAAAGGAAGCTGGCAACGCCGATAAGGAGGGCGGTGGGAAGAAGATCTTCAGGGCCAGTAGTAGGAAGATCGGTAGTAGCAGTATTTGAGGTATTAGTTTGCTGGCTAACAGGATATTGTGCAGCAGGGGAAGTGGTACTTGTAGCCGGCTTATTTGAGGCAGTACCGGTACTAGTAGAATTTGATGTATTACCAGTAGTCTTACCATTGTTTGAACTAGACTGTTCGGTAGTTTTATTATCTGCAGTATTCTTCTCATCTTTCTGAGCGGTTGTGTTCTGCTCCGAACTAGCTTGCTGTTTCTTTTCTACGCTTTTAATAGCTGAAGTAATCAACCATGCGCCAAAAATAAAAATGATGATTGCAGCAATAATAGTGATGATAATAATTTTGATACGCTGTGGGCGGTTAGCGTCTTGATTTCGCATAATAATTCTCCACAATCTTCGACACCACCTCGAGATTTTTTACAATTTATTGATTGATATTATACGATATTTAGAGATTATTGTAAAGAGGGGCTAAGCTTCGTGGGGGCGAAAAATTGTAATACGAGAACCAGCGTAGGCTTTGGTCGAAAGCAACTCAGCATCAATAGCATGAGGGTCAAAATCGGAGGGATGAGATAAGACGAAGTATTCCCTGGCGGTTTTAGCAAGACGATCAAGGACAGACAATGGCAGGTCATGAAAATACTCATAAGGCGGATCTGCAATAACGATATCAAATGGGCTATCGAAGTCAATTTTTTCCGCTTTTGTATTATAAATGCGCACCTGCTCAAAGACACCAAGAACAATGGCGTTCTGCTTTAAGATTTCGGCAGCTTTTTTATCAGCCTCAATAAAGGTAACGTGTGAAGCGCCGCGGGAAAGAGCTTCAAGTCCAAGCGCACCGGTGCCAGCAAAAACGTCGAGAATAATCTTATCTTTAATTTTATCGCTTAACGAATTAAAAAGGGCTAATTTCTCGCGAGAACCCATCGGATGTGTAACACCATTTTGCGGAGCCTTAAGTTCACGGCCGCGGAAGAGCCCGGAAGTGATCTTAACATTAGTAAATTTCCCCTGGTGGAAGATTTCGCGTGCACTTTTCATGTTTTTATTTTACCACAAAGCTATTTGGCAGGATCGGTCAATTCAGGAATGGAGGACGCCCAACAGAGAGCGATCGCACGTGCAATCTCCGGCAAAAGAATGTTTTTAGTTTCAAAGGCTAAATCTGTATTCCAGCCTTGTTCAAGAAACCTAGTATACATATTTAGAGAAGCAACACGTTCAAGAGATTGATAAAAAGCCTGTTTTAAGTCGACATTTTTTAATTCTTTTTTGTCTAGCTTAGGAGTAACAACTCTCTCAGGCAGGGCTGTCATAGTAATGGCAACGCCATATTCAAAGGCGACATGTTTGCTCATATAACCATTGACCCCCCAATAAAGCCAGTTATTGCGTAAGGTCTCCAAGGAATTACGACCACGCATGATTCCCTTGACCGGAATACCAAAAATTTTAATAAATTCTTTTTCAGTCATCAACTCACCCTGCGCCTCAGTGAGCGGAAAGTGATGGGCTGGAGTTAAGCCGTCAGTAATGGCGTGTGCCATCCAACCGGCTTCAAAGGCAGCGCGGACCTTGTTATCTGTAGCAAGTGCTTTTCTCAGATTATACTGGTGGTCTAGAATCATTTGAATGAGTTTACCGTCATCTTGGCCTGGGATAATAAAGTGCATCGGTTCATCAACGCCAGGGCTTTTTCTTTTTAAACCGTCTGGGCCACCCATGCCTTCAAAAAGCAGAATTTCCTTGATATCGGGAAAATAGACACGCGCCGGTAGGCTTTTTTGTAATATTTTACGAGCAATCTTATCGAGCTTTTGATGCGTACCGACAATATTGCCTGATCTTTTACTGTTGTTAAGAGCAAGAGTTGAATACATAATAACTTTCTGATGTAAAACTAATTTAGAGTAGTCAGCTGCTGATATTTCTGGATAGACTGACTAAGCTCTTTGTATTTTAGCATATTTTGCGGATCGGAAGCAAAATTAAGCGCTTGAGCTCTTGCAGCTTTAATCATTTCTGTATCAGCAAGACTAGCAATACGTAAATCCAGTTCGCCGTGCTGCATTGCCCCATAAACCTCACCTGGGCCACGCAATTTAAGGTCAACTTCGGCTAAATAAAAACCATTATTGGACTTTTCTAGTTCCCTTAGGCGAGTAGTGGGAGGGTTGTCACCGGTGGTAATCAAGAAACACTGGCTAGCTTTTTGCCCACGGCCAACACGCCCCCTTAGCTGATGAGCCTGAGCCAAACCAAAACGATCGGCGTTCATGATAACGATTTGCGTAGCATTGGGAACGTCAACACCAACCTCAACAACAGTGGTGGAGACTAAAATATCGATCCGATGTTCTTTAAAGTCGTTCATGACCTGGTCTTTTTCCTGTGGCTTCATCTTACCATGCAAAATGGCGAGTTTATATCCAGGAAAAATTTTAGCTAAACGTTTTATCTCTTCCTTAACCGTGTGTTGATCCTTTTCTAGTGGCTCATCTTCGTCCTGCTCGATAAGTCGGCAGATCCAGTACACCTGTTCCCCAGCCTCTAAGTGCTTTTTAATTTCTGGATATAGAAGCTCGCGAGTATTAGTTTCGCTAATAATTTTTGTAATGATCGGCTGCCTACCTTTTGGCATTTGCTGAATGAGAGAAACGTCTAAGTCACCAAAAATAGTGAGCTGCAAGGAGCGAGGGATTGGAGTTGCAGTCATTGCAAGAAAATGCGGGGCAGTGATTCTTTGTCCGTCAACGGTGCTTGGATGGGAATTTAGAGCAACTTTTTCTAAGAGCTTTTGACGTTGCGCCACACCAAAGCGATGTTGTTCATCAATAATACAGAGCGCGAGACGAGAAAATTGGGTGTCGTCAGTTAAAATAGCGTGTGTGCCTACAATTAAGTCGATCTCGCCATCTTTGATTTGTTGTTTGAGTGGATCTTTCTGCTTAGTAGCGCCAATAAGTAGAGCGGTACGAATACCGAAGGGGGTAAGTAGGCGTTCAAGATTTTCGGCATGTTGGGAGGCCAAAATGGCGGTTGGGGCCAGTATTGCCACCTGCGCACCCTGTTTAATAGCTTGGAAGGCTGCAAGAGCGGCGACAATCGTTTTGCCCGAACCAACATCACCTTGCAGAAGACGGTTCATCGGTGTTGTTTTGGTGAGATCTTGAAGAATTTCCCACGCAGCGCTTTTCTGAGCGTCGGTGAGAGTAAAGGGGAGCGAGGAAAGGAATTGCTTAGTGAGATTCAGATCAAAAGCTAAAGGCTCCGCCTTTAACTTCTGATTCTCCTGTCGATTAAGCTGACTGGCAAGAATTAACTCAAATAATTCTTCGTAGCCCAGATATTGCTTAGCCTGTTCTACATCTTCAGGCTGTTTGGGGAAATGAATTTTTGTCAGTGCTTGACGACGAGCACCCTGAAAAAGATAGCTTGGTGCATGTTCAAGAGGAAGTAAATCTGGAATTTGAGGTAAAAGAGGTTGAAGTTTTTCAAAAAGCTTTTTAAACCATGCGGAGTTAAGGCTACCTTTAGCTACATAAATCGGTTGAAATCCTTCGATTTTCTGTTCTATTTCGTCGGCAGTAACGACAGACGGAGCGGTGATTTGATAGCGATTATATTTAAAATCATATTGGCCGGTGAAATAATAGGTGGTACTTTCGTCAAAGTTTTTAATGCGGTAGGGTTGGTTATACCAAACAACGCGTACCGCCCCAGTTTGATCATAAATCTCACCCTGAGTAATGACAAAATTGCGACGTCTGGTATGAAGATTACGGAGATTCCGAATTTTTCCACGCAAAATCACACGGCCGGGTTTAATGTCGGCAATATTGGTTTGAGACTGATAGTCTTCATAACTGCGTGGAAAATAATAGAGTAGGTCCTTAATAGTACGAAAACCTCGTTTTTGGAGCGCTTCGGCAGTTTTAGGACCAACTCCTTTTATCTCTTCCAAACCTGCTGATAAAATCATTAGGATAATTATAGCATGTGAAGATATGAGAATTATGATTGAGAGGGGCGTTGATGAGACTCGCGCCACTCTTTAATCTTGCCGTGATGACCAGATAATAGGACTTCTGGGACTTTCATACCGCGAAAATCGGCAGGCTTCGTATATTGCGGATACTCAATAGTGTTTCCTTCGGAAAAGCTTTCAATAATAGCGGAACTTTCTCCACCTAAAACACCAGGAAGGAGTCGAACGATACTATCAATTATAATAAGGGCTGGCAATTCCCCGCCCGTTAGAACAAAGTGGCCGAGACTGACCTGATAATCAACCAATGTCAGGATACGCTCATCATAACCTTCATAATGTGGACAAAGAATAATGAAGTGGTTTTCTTCCTGTGATTCTATTTTTTCAGCAAATTGACGGATGAGTGATTGACACCAAATTTGACCAGCTGGGGTGGGAAGAATAACTTTTGCCGTGGGGTCATCTTGTTTGATTTTTTCGATCGCTGCGAATACCGGCTCACAGCGGAGCAACATACCGTCACCTCCACCATAAGGGGTGTCGTCGACGGATTTATGTGGACCGAGACCAAAATCCCGGAGGTCAACAAAAGAGAATTCAGCAATATTATTTTTGGTAGCCTTCCACATCATCGAGGTCGACAAATAGGGCGCTAGGGCGTCCTGAAAGAGTGTAATGATTGTGAATTTAACTTTTGCCATTTGATTAATTATATCACAGTATGAATTATGCTTTTTTGACTGACTTTTCTCATATTTTATCCATAAAATCTTGACAGTTTATGGGATTTTGGATATAGTAAGCATAAGCTGATACGCTTCACGGGGTTCCGCTTCAAAAAATAGTGGAGTGTGGAGATTTCATTAAAAACAAAAAGCGAATTAAAACAAAACAATGTGCCCCAGGGTGGGCGCGCATCAGTGAGAAAAGTACTCCTTCGGGGGTATTTTTTTGCAATGGACTAAAGAAGGCGTATTGGAGTAACAAAAGCAAGTTGCCAATTACCAGAGTCCGCCTGGAAGTAAGAGTCCAATAAGTCCCCAGAACATAAAATAGATTATTAGACCAATGACAATATTAAGCATACGAGTCTTAATCTTAACAATAACTGCAGGCTCGTTTTTGGAGGTGATATACTGATAACCACAGAAGATAAAACCACCTGTGGCGGCAATCCCGACCCCAAAAGTGAAAATATTAAGGATCATACCAAGAATCTCAAAGATAGCCTCTTCGCTGTTTTCAATACAGTCCTTACCCTTGATTTTAATGATGGCCAGCTTGATGCATTTTTCATCCGAAGAGCCGGAGGAGCCAGAGGTGCCACTTGAAGAACCGGAAGAAGAGCCACCTGAAGAACTGGAACCGGAAGAAGAACTACCTGAAGAGCTGGAACCAGAGGAAGAGCCACCTGAAGAACCAGAGCTAGAAGAAGAGGCTTTTTTATCTGTATAGCTGGCGGAAGGAGACGCATTCGAAGCGCCGGATACGGATGAAGTATCAAAGGTTGGAGTACTACCAGTCGAACTACCGTCTGCCTCCTCATAAATCATGCCTGTTGCGTCAGTTTTTTGCCCATTGGGTGTGATGCCGTTTTTAAGAAGTTGCCCAGTACCATCTTCCGTATAATAATATGTTTTACCCCCTCGCTTAACTTCACCGGTCATTAATTCACCGTCCCCCTCAAAACAATAAATAGTGCCATTAATAGTGCGACATCCCTCACTTACAGGCTGACCATTAACGTAATAAAACCAAGAGCGCCCCTCTTGAACCCAGCCAGACTGCCCCTTGTTGCCTGAGTACTCAGCACCAACACCGGAGTCATCAGATTCATCAGATTCGTCATCCGTATTCTGCTTATTCTGCTTATTCTGTTTATTCTGCTTCTTTGCCGCTTTTGAATTCCGTTTTATAACAGTCGCCGCAAAATAGTCTCTGCCTTTAGCTTCAACTATTGGCGAAACCAAAGATAATGTGAGGACGGATAAGAAAAGCGCAATAATACTTGCAAAAAATACAGTTACAGAACGATTTTTCATACCTAAAGTATAGCATAAACTTTTTAATGGGAATATGTTATGCTTACTTTATGAATGATTATGAGAGCGCTTTTATACAAGATGTAAGGAATCAGGTTACACAGGAGACGCAGGCTGCCGCCTCAAAAAAACCAAAGAATAAGAAAGTCCTAGCAATAGTGATCGTGATTTCTGTTCTCACAGTTGCACTAGTCTCAGTTTTTATATGGTCAGTCTTTTTTAAACAATCCAGTCTGATCTGTAGTTCTGACAAGGGCGACATTACAATTTACTATAATCACAGTAAAATTACCGATTATAAGTCCAATGGAATGGAACTTAACATTGAGGAGCAAAATAAATTATTCACCAAACTCGGTAGCGAGGAATATATTAAACAATTTAAGTCTTGGCACAAGAAAACTACTGGTGCCGATTGTAAATAAGATATAAAAACACGGACCCTTAAGTCCGTGTTTTTTAGTTTGTCCAAGTTTTAGATTTTTGATATTTTTCAATTAATACTGTTCAACGAGAGTAAAGGTCTTGCCAGAGATTTCAATTAGAGAATCTGGGCCAGCGCCCTGATTAGTGAGCTCGGCTCGAATGCCAAGTTTCTTCATAATATCACGTAAACGGTTGACAGAGGCATAATTAGAGAGGTCGGTACGTCGTGCAAACTTTTCAATTTTTTCTCCAGTCACATGATAGACACCATTATCGTCCAGGGTAACAGACCAAGTGTTACGGAGTTCCTGAGTACTCAGAGAAATGACCGGTAAACCTGCTTGGCTATTTTGCACTTCAGGACGATTTTCTCCTAGATTAATTTCAGTGGTTTGAGATAAGGCTTGAGTCTCTCGGCCTTTCTGCTCTTTAGATTTTTTAATTTCCTGCCATAAGAGGCGAAGCAAATCATCAACTCCTTGATGAGAGGCAGCAGAAATAGAGAGGATATTTGCGCTAGGATTATGCTGTCTAATAGACTGGATCTGCATTTCAATAATATCCTGATCCACACCCTCACATTTTGTGAGAGCAACAATTTCAGGACGGTTCTTTAAGTCTGAATATTTGTCGAGCTCACGGCGAATAATATGATAGGCTTCACCGGCGTCGTTGTTGTAAACATCTATAAGATGCAGAAGAACTGCAGTACGATCTACATGACGCAAAAAATCGTGACCTAGACCCTTGCCTTCTGCAGCACCTTCTATGAGGCCTGGAATATCTGCAATAAGGATATCGTGACGGTCTATCGTAGCAACACCAAGATTTGGAGTTAGCGTAGTGAATGGATAATCTGCAATTTCTGGCTTAGCGTTACTTACGACTGACAAAAAGGTTGATTTACCGGCGTTTGGAAGGCCAACCAAACCAACATCTGCAAGCAGACGTAATTCTAACTCAGCCTCAAATTCATCGCCTGGCTCACCAACCTCGGCAATGACTGGAGTTTGGCGTACACTTGACTTAAAGTGAGCATTACCAAAACCACCATCACCACCTTTAGCAATTACGGCCTTTTCGCCGTCATGAGTAAGATCAGCAATGACCTGCCCATCGCGCTTAACGACAGTTCCGATAGGGACCTCAACTAAAAGATCCTTTCCAGAACGACCTGCACTACGAGTACCAGAGCCATTACCACCATTTTCTGCAGTTAAAATCGGGTTAAAACGAAAATCAATTAGGGTGTTAGTATCTTTATCGGCTACAAAGATAATGGAACCACCTTTACCACCATTACCACCGTCAGGACCACCCTTATTAATATAAATTTCGTGGCGAAAAGATACGGCACCATCGCCACCTTTGCCGGCTTTTAGACTAACTTTTGCAGTATCACAAAACATATCACTCTTATTTTACCATTTTAGCGACTATGAATAAAGAGGTAGCCGGACCAGACACTTTGAGGGACGGTTTTGCGACCAACATGGCCCCAACCAGCGATACCATTCATATCGGAAATAGTAATAGTTCCATCATCATTTACGGAGTCCACAATACCGACGTGACCATAATAACCAGAGTCGGTTTGAAAAACGTCACCGGCTTGCGGGTTGGTACCACGGCTAGATGGGAAGCTGGAAATTAGAGCATTGTCCCAAGTATTAGCGTTACCAAGACCACCTGGAAGGACATAACCACCACCCAGCTCATAACGACGTTGCCAGGCGTACCAAGTACACCAACCCCATGGCATCTGGTTGGCAGAAGTCCAATAGGTACGATAATAGACAGACTGTGTATAGCTTTGCGATTGAGAGTTGGTTATGCGAGGAGCAACATAATCTGGGCGCTCGGTTTCTGGAAGATTACCATCTGGAAGAAGAATTGAGGTACCTACTGCAAGACTTTGGTTCAACTCAAGGTTATTTGCGGCGATAATCTCATCACTTTTTGCTCCATATTTACCAGCAATTGATTCAACGGTATCGCCACTTTTAATCTTATAGACGAAACCAGCACGAGATGGGAGATAAATTACCTCACCCACTTTTGGTTCATATGTATTCTTGAAGTTATTGGACCAGCGGACCATAGTTTCAGTAACACCACAAGCGGCATATTTTCCAGTAATCGAGGCAATTGTGTCACCCTCGACAACAGTGTAAGCAATTGCACCAACTTTGAGACAACTAGTAGCGAGAGGCGCAATTGGTTTCTCCATTTTTTCAGTAGAAACCTGACCGGAATCACGAAGAGTAGTGAGGGAGTTATAGTTAACATTAACAACTTCTGATGAAGCTAAGCTAAGATTACTGGCAAGTTCGGAGACGACATAAAATTCGGAAAGCTGGTCAGTAGAGACAGCATAGTCTTTTTTCGAGATCGATTGAAGATTTAGATTATTTATCGATTCGTCTATATGTTTATTCTTTGAGCCATAGTTAATAAGTCCCATGGTTGCTAGAAAAACGAAGAGATATGGAATAATCTTCAATTTACTTTTTAATTTATTGCGTTTATTCTGTTTTTTCGTTGTCATAACTTGCCGATATTTCCACCTAGAGTCCTACGTTACAGAGTTTTTGACAAAAGTCACGTTTTTTCTGCTCGTGCTCAGTATCGGTTACACTATAATACATCTTTCCATCGTCTCCTGTCAAGAAATAATACATAGATTTCATATTTTCATCTGGCTCAGCAACTGCTAAAAGTGCTGAAATAGATGGACTACAGATGGGACCTGGAGGCAGACCTGTATGCTTTCTAGTATTATATAGACTATCGGTTTCAAGGACGACAAGATTATTATTAGGATCGTTTTTATTGCGATTCGGGTTGACTAGGTCGGCCGCATAAGTAGCAGTAACGTCCGAACCAAGACTCCAGCCACGACGTAGACGATTCTGGAAGACCATTGAAACCCCCGGCATATCCTCCGTATGGGCTTCTTTTTGAATAATTGAGGCGAGGATAATCCCCTCCCTTAAGGTGAGCCCGCGCTTTTTGAACTTCTCTTCTAGCTTATTTAGATTAGCAATATTATTTAGCTGATCAATCATGGTTTTAAAAATGTGCTCTACCGTTTCACCTTGATAAAATTGATAAGTTTCTCCATATAGATAACCTTCGAGTGCAACGTTCTGCGGCTGCAATTGGTTTTCTAAACGTCCTTCAGAACTATATAGGCCTTTTAAGATTGGACTATCATATTGTTTTGCCAAGGCAGCATCGATTTGAGTGTCTTGATAACCGAGTTTGATTAATTTCTGACGAATGTCAGTGATTGTCTCGCCAGGCAGGACAGTGAGATTAAAAACATTATTAGAAACTGCACCCTGCTCAAGTAGATCTGCAATTTGCGGCATGGACATGTTAGTACGTAGGTGATAGATGCCGGATTTAATCTTTGAAGACTTTTGATTCAGTTTTAAATAAAACTTGAAGATTTCGCTTGAACGGATCAAATTCTGCGTTTTTAAACGTGCAGAAATTTCGTTAATCGTCTCATTGGTTTTGATTTCAAAAGTTTGATAACGACAATCTGCTTCCTTCTCTTCTTCGGTTCCAACAGCTGCTTCGGCTGGAGAATTATAGAGACAGTTGAGATTTTTTACGGGCAATAATTGTTGCTGGTACCAGTGATACGCCCCGCCTATACCTATTCCTCCTAGCACAAAAATAATAAATAAACTAATTACTACTTTTTTAATAAAGGAATTCTTTTTTTTAGGCATTTTTTCATCTTGTTCTTGAGATTTTAAGTTTGTCTGTTCACCTTCAATGACTCCAGCAGGAGTAAATTCAACTGGTGCGAGCGTTTGCTGATTATTAAGAGCAGATTGCAGGCGCTCTACAAAGTCCTGCAAAATAATGGCAGCAGACTCGGCATCAATTTCGCCTTTCTGATAATTATTTTTTCGACTTTTTAGGCGGTTTTCAGCCTCAACAGAGGTGAGAGACTCATCTTGAAAATAAATCTTTAAGCCAGGAATTGTAGCTGCAATGCGTTCCGTAAAAGACTTTACGAAGTCCGACTGCGCTGTTTGATTACCGTCATTACTGCGCGGCATGCCAATAACGAGTACGTTTGAGTTATGAAAACTTAGCTTGCGCTGAATTTCCGAAATTTCTTGACCGTTTACATTAATGTAGCCGTCAGGAATAGCAATTTTAGTCGTTGTATCAACACGGGCAACGCCAATGCGCACTGTGCCAACATCCAGTCCAATTATTTTCATCTCACCACCTTAGTTTTCTTCAATTGTAATATTTACACTAACTTTATTAATATCTTCTGGAATGCTGCGCACCCATGGGAAGGAAGTGTCAACCTTAACTTCACTAACGCCATTGATGGACTTAATTAAGGTAGTAACTTCGCCAATTTTCTTGCCAAGGGACTTATCAAGAACAGTTTTCTCCGTGACTTCTGGACCAGTTTTGACAATGGCTTTAAGCTTAGCGGAGGTCGCATTATTTTCTTGGAAGCGCTCAATGAATAATGAACCGATTTCATAAATTTTCTGGTCTTCCCCAAGGCGACTACTGACAAGAGTGCGGATATATTCTTCAATTGCTGACTTATCAAGGACATTTACCTTATAAGTAACTTTTGCAAGCAACTTAGCTTTTCCTTCCGCAGCGACCTCCCCGATGGCAGGGCTAGAAGTAGCATCGCCAAGAGTCTTTTTATAGCTTGCCTCTATCTTCAGTTCGGTTTCCTTAACCTTGGCAAATAATTCCTCTTTACCGTCGTCAATTTGATTGGCCTGATTCTTAGCCTTTTCAACGTCACTTGCGGTAACGATTTTAACAATTTTATCGGTACCACCAGTGAAGGCACTGGAATTAAAGGCGTCAACTTTTTCGACTGAAGACTGCCAACCAGAAGCAACCGGGTCAATATTGAATCTAGTACCCCCTTCAAAGGCAACCACATCAACGGTCTTACGAATCTGACAGGTATTAGTGGTACGCACAGTACAGCTAGTAGTGGAACCATCCCAACTAAAATCAGTACTAACAATGGTGAGATAATTAAGATTTCCCTTCGCAAAGGCGCTGCCAATTGGCACCGAAATACGGTCAGGATTACTTGGCGAAGCAGTTGAGGTGGAAAAACTGAAATTGGCAGTGAGGGTCAGCTTACCACTTGCTTTTTCACCATCATTGCGTTCACCGGTGGCTTCAAATTCAATGGGACTTTCTTTTTCAAGCGTTTCTGATTCAAGCAGAATTTTACCTTCTTTATTAACAGCTTGGTCAGCTGCAGCAACTAGTGTAATATTCTCGGAGAAATTATCTGGTGTGGTTTTAATCTTTACCATAATTTTAGCGGCTGGTGCAAGGACAAAGGCCCAGACGCTACCAATAATTAAAACAATGAACAGAGCAACGCCTAATATGATCCATTTCCTAAGGGACTCAAAAGTCGGAATCTTCTTGACGGATTTTTCACCACTTTCCTCTGTTTGTTGCTCAAGTTCATTAGAATCTAGATCTTCTACTAGGTTTGACTTCGATTTGTTCGCTGAGGTCAAGCTATCTTTTGTAATGTCTTTTGGTTCAGCTTTTTTGACTGGTTGAGACTCAGTAGTTTTTGAAGCCTGGGAGACACCTTGTTCAGACTCTTCTACATCATCAAGCTCACTGATATCCTGACTCTTTAAGCTCGATTTATTAGAAATTGGAGCATCTTTATATTCGCTTGGCAGAACTGGTCTAGATTGAAGGTTTTTGGAAAAAGGTAGGCCAGATACGGCTGCTAATTTCATCAATACTGGATCAAGCGTAACGATGACGACGGCTTTATCGAGATTTTTTGCTGTTTTTGCGATTAATTTTAGATTAATAGCACTACGCAGAACGCTAAGTTTTTTGGGCGGAACGAGAGCGACCACTTTTTGTTTTGACGACTTAAGATGATTGATAATATCGGTAATATCATCCTCTGGCTCTATATAGTAGGTGTCCTTATTCATGCTCCGATTTTATCACATTACATAGTTTTTATGTTAAAATTTAGGCAATGAGTATTTTTAACTTGATTAAGAAAAAGGAGCCAATTAACAACGGACAGGCACCACAAAATCCGGCTACAGCGCAGTCGGCTAATCTTGCTAATTTAGTATTGAATTCGATCGACGAAGGCGTAATGATTGTTCACTCTTCTGGAATTGTTGTATTAGTCAATCCAGCTGCGATGAGACTGCTTGGGACGAGTGACCCAAATATGGTCGAAAATCTACAACTTGCTTCAATTCTCAATCTTGAAAACTCTGAAGGTGCGAAAATTGAAGATGATGTTAATCCCGTACTCAGAGCCGTGATGAACGGTGAAAATTTTGAGACTCGCGATCTGATATTAGTGAGTGTTCAGGAACAGAGGAGGCCGGTAGCAATTTCTGTAGTTTGTACCACCACTGGCCAAAATGAGCGAATTATCACACTGCGTGACATTGCGCGAGAACTCGAGGAAGAAGGCGAGCAGGCAGACTTTATATCGACAGCGTCGCATGAAATGCGCACGCCAGTTGCTTCGATTGAGGGATATTTGGGGTTAGCTTTAAATCCTAAAACTGCAACAATCGATGAACGTGCTAGAAAATATCTTGAGGAAGCCCACGCGTCGTCGAAACACTTAGGTCGATTATTTAAGGACTTGCTCGATGTTACAAAATTGGATGATAAGAAAATCCGAGTACAGCTCACCCCTGTTGAGATGGCCTCAACGGTGCGATCGATTGCCAATGGTCAAGTGCCAATGATGAGTGAAAAAGGTATTCATTACACCTTTGGCGCCAATGCGGCAAGATCAGATAATACAACTAGGGTAGTTAATCAGGAAGTTTACGCAAGTGTTGACATTGATTTTCTACGTGAAGCTGTAAATAACTTGGTGGAAAATGCAATTAAGTATACGGCCTCTGGTGGAGGGATTTGGGTGAATGTACGTGGGGATGATGACCGTGTTTTAATTAATGTAACCGATACTGGAATCGGGATTTCCCCAGATGACCTTAAGCATGTTTTTCAGAAATTTTATCGTGCAGATAATTCGCAAACTCGAACAGTGGGCGGAACTGGTCTTGGACTTTATCTGGTTAAACAGAGAGTTGAGGCAATGGGGGGTAAGGTTTGGGCGGAGAGTTCATTTGGTGAAGGCTCCACCTTTTACCTTTCATTCCCTCGCATTACAGCTGAAGAATATCAACGTCGAAAACAGATTGCCTCTAATATTGAGGCAATGAGTCAGAACACACAAACGCTTCCTACTCAACCAACGATGCAGGATCCACAAGCGGCTATTTCTCAACCAATGATGCAGCCGACGACGCAACCTGAGGTTGTACAGTCACCCATACAACAAACCCCACAACCTATGACCATACAATCACCTACACAACAGACCCCACAGCCTTCAATACAGGAGACTACTCCAATACAGTCATCACAGCCAGTAGTACCCCAAGGATTACAATCAGTTGCGCAGCCGACTATACAGCAGTCAGCGATGACACAGTTCTCACAACCGGTGACACAGCAGCCGCCCGCCATGCAGCAACCGGCTTTGTCACAACCAGTACAGTTATCACAGCCAAACATGCAGCCTTTACAACCTCCGCAACAACCTTTACAGTCTCCGCATCAGCCTTTACAGACGGCAGCAACGCAGCCATTAAATAACCCGCAACCTACAAGCGATAATCAACAATTACCAAATAATAATTAAAGGATAGATATGGCAAAAATATTACTTGTCGAAGATGATCAAAGCTTAAGAGAAATCTATGGAATTCGCTTAACAGCGGAAGGCTATGAGATTGTACCAGCTGGAGATGGCGAGGAGGCATTAGCCGTTGCGGTACGCGAAAGACCAGATTTAATCATATCAGACGTTATGATGCCAAAGATTTCAGGATTTGATATGCTAGACATTCTGCGTTCGACTCCTGAGACAAAGGATATTAAGGTGATTATGATGACCGCACTTTCTTCAGATGACCAGAGGGAGCGCGGCGAGAGCTTGGGGGCTGACCGTTTTTTGGTTAAATCTCAGGTTGGCATCGAGGATGTAGTAAATGCAGTGCATGAAGTCCTGGATCAAAATACTGGAGTAGGGACATCTAGCACAATGAGTACTGAGTCGGGTTTTAACCAACCTATAGATGGTAGTGGTGTATTCCAGGTTCAACAACAGGTAGAACAATATACAATTCCGCAGAATCAGCCACAAGCAGAACAGTATACTGTTTCACAAAATCAGCCACAGGTAATGCAGCAACCGGTGACACAACAGACTGCTACACAACAAATTACTCCTGATTTTTCTAATCAACCAGTTTACGAACAGCCCAATACAGCCTTTACACAACAATCTACTTCTCAAGGTCCATCTTTTAACCAAGTCCAAACTCCAGTACCTCAGAATACACAGGCACCTAACCCACAAAATGACGCCTACTCAATTAATTCAGTCACGGATGAAAGTGGAATGAATATTAAAGATCAGATGGACCAAATTTTGGGTGGGATGGGGTCTATATAAATATCACATATATGATATATTTACGATATGCGTTTAAATAAATTTTTAGCAGAACGACTGGGGATTTCACGAAGAGATGCTGATAATCTGATTAATTCTGGACGAGTTAAGGTTGATGAGAGAATCGCCGAGCTTGGAATGCAAGTTCTCGAGGCGCAGGATATCTTAGTGGACAATAAAAAGGTGGATTTTCCCCATCAATACACTTATTTGATGTTGAATAAGCCACGCGGTTATGTCTCTTCTAGAAGACAACAAGGCAATACCCCCACTCTCTACGAATTATTACCAGAGAAATGGCAAGCTTTAAAGACAGTCGGACGACTTGACAAGGATAGTTCTGGATTAATACTCTTAACCGATGACGGTAACTTCGCGTTTGAGATGACGCATCCAAAATTCTTCAAAATTAAGACCTATATCGTGGAGCTTGATCACGCAATAGCCCCGTTACATCAGCAGATGATTTCTGACATTGGTATAACATTGCCAGACGGAGTAAGTAAGTTATTTTTAACCAAACTTCCGGATGAGAGTGGCCAGATAACTGGGAAAAATCTTCAGGTTGAGATGAGTGAAGGTAGGAATCGCCAAATTCGTCGCACGTTTGCGGCGCTTGGCTATGAAGTTACAACGCTTCACCGTATTGAATTTGGTAAATATCAACTTGGTGATTTGAAGCCTGGTCAATACCTGGAAGTTAAAAAATAATGATCAAAAAAATAGACCCCGTTAGGGGTCTATTTGATTACTCTTCAGAACTGTCTTCGAGGGCAGAAAGGAGAGAATCCTCAGCGTTGCCACGCTTTTTCTTCTTTGGAGCCTCTGCAAGTTCGATATCAAGCTCAATACCAGTTAGCTTAGAAGCAAGGCGTACGTTTTGCCCCTGGCGACCAATAGCTACCGACTGCTGGTCTTCTGAGACATAAACCTTGGCACGCTTATCTTCAAGCTCGACCTTAATAATTTCAGCTGGACTGAGTGCTTCACGAATATATTCAGACATATTATCGCTCCAGTTGACAATATCAATTTTTTCACGATCACCAATTTCATTCATCACAGCCTGAACACGGACGCCACGACCACCCACGAAGGTACCGACAGGATCTACGCCAGGGACGGATGAAGAAACTGCAATCTTGGTACGACGACCCGGCTCACGCGCAATGGCATGAATTTCAACAGTACCATTTTCAATTTCAGGAACTTCTTGTACGAAAAGCTGCTTAATGAATTCAGATGAACCACGAGAAACCAGTAAGTCAGCGCCACGTTCATTGCGCTCAATAGCCTTAATGAGAACTTTAATGCGTGAACCTACTTTATAATATTCACCCTCGATCTGATCTTGCTTTAGCATTAAACCAGTAGCCTTACCAAGATCTACGCGAACAAGGCGTGGTTCGACGCGGGAAATTGTACCATTAATAAGAGTATTAACTTTATCTTCATAAGCAGTGAGAATAGCGTCATGCTCTGCTTCGCGAAGACGCTGAACGATGACTTGTTTGGCGGTCATAGAAGCAACACGACCAAAGGTGGTAACCTTGTGTGATTCTTCAACAATTTCGCCAATTTCCTTACCGCCAGCAAGGTCGGCTGGGATTTCGGTGGCTGGATTATATGCTAGACCATCTTCAATGACTTCCTTAGCAACATATACTTCAGCTTCACCATTGTCAAGATTAAGGACAGCGCGAACGTTCATATCCTTATCACCTTCTTCTTTGCGCCAAGCGGCAGCAATAGCGGTTTCAATAATATTTAAGACTACCTCCTCTGGTAAGCCTTTTTCCTCTGAGATGACTTTGACCATTGAGGACATTTGTTTAAGATCTAATCCCTCCATTTAATCCTTTCTATTTTCATATAAATTATTTATCTATCGAGCTTGAGTCTAAAATATCCGACCTTTCGGCCGGATAGAATATTCAAGTATGTTTTTATTATAGCAAACTTCACTCAGAATAGCAAACAGAAAATATTCTGCTTGTGGTATAATAAGATTAACTAAATAAAGAGAGTTATGCAAGGTACTAAACAAGAGACAACAACAGCGCATAAAATTAAGCCCGAGAATATTTTGTTGGCCCTTGATATTGGTACAGAATTTGTGAAGGCTGTGATTGCCGAAAAAACTAGCGACGACAATCTAAATATTATTGGTGTAGCTAAAGAGCACCAGAGTATGGGAAATATGTATGCAGGGGCAATTGCCGATATCCAAGCAGTGGTTTCAACTTGCGAAAAAGCCCTATCTCGTGCCGAGGAAATGGCCGGCGTAGTTTCAAGGACTTGCGTAGTGGGGATTGCTGGGGAGCTAATTAAAGGTAATACCAGGACAGTGAGATATAAGCGCAAAGACAGCAATAAGCCAATCTCTGATAATGAAATGCAACAGATCATTCAAAAGGTTCAGGATAAGGCCGGCGAGCAGGCGAGACAAGAAATTGCGCTTGAGACCGATAATCCTGAAGTTGAGGTTCGACTAATTAATTCTGCGATTGTTTCCCTGTCAATTGACGGATATAAGGTTTCAAATCCAATTGGTTTTAAGGGATCTGATTTAATGATTCAGTTTTATACAGCATTTGCACCGCTTGTACATATTTCAGCGATTGAAAAGGTCTGTGCGGAGCTTAATTTGGATCTCTTAGCTGTCGCAGTAGAACCTTTTGCAGTATGTCGTGCCTGTCTCGGGAATGAACTAGACTCAAATTTTTCGGCAATTGTGATGGACATTGGTGGTGGAACCACTGATATTGCAGTAGTTGATGATGGCGGTGTCGAAGGAACAAAAATGTTTGGAATTGGCGGCCGCAGCTTTACCCATCAAATTGCTACGAAGACTGGCCTTGATTATGATACTGCAGAGGCTATAAAACTACAGATTGGGGGAGTTTCGTTAGATCAATTAACTTTGAGACACCGTGAAGAGACTGTAGCGGAAGCAGAACACAGGAATGAAATTCAGACAATCCTATCTACGCCTGAACGATCTAGAAAAATTAACAAGGCAATTGCGGATAATATTGAAGTGTGGCTAGGTGGCGTTACGGTAGCATTAGAGGATTTCCCCCTGGTAGAAGCACTACCAACAAAAATTTTACTCTGCGGTGGTGGGGCTGGATTATCTGCGTTGCAGGAAGAACTTGCAACAAGTGATTGGTATACCGATTTACCTTTTTCAAGGCGACCACTTGTGCATCTACTTGATGACGTTGATATTCCCGGGATAGAGAATTCCACAGAAGAAAACCTTGACTACTCATTCATTACGGCTTTTGGCTTGCTTAGAGTCGCTATTGATACTTTGGCGGGAACAGATGAACCTACTGGATTAAGAGCAAAATTAGCAAAACTATTACAGAATTAGTATTGTTTATAAAATCTTGATTTTATAAATTATAATTTTCCTAAACCTTATTTTTTTTAATATCTTTCCAAAGATAATATAACCAACTGTCCAAAAAATTACACCAAAGAGAAGAAAAATACAAAAAACTTTTAGATATACATCAACTATTTTGATACTCGTAGTTAATATATAAATTTAAGAAACAGAAA
>NZ_PRLL01000029.1 GCF_004138405.1 Candidatus Nanosyncoccus nanoralicus | reverse complement strand
ACTAGAGAAAGAAAAGGTCTTGCCAATGGGTTCACTGGAACCAAAGAGTTGAAGGGCAAGAGAATGTCCAATAACAGCTGACTTTAGATTATTATCTTGGATAAAATTCCCGGACTTGATTTCTAGGTTTAGGATGTCCTTAAGGTCGGAATTGCTGGCCAAAATAGTGGCTGAGTCAACGGTGTGATCACCAATAGCTGTTTCGTGGAGAACTGCGAGGGGGGCGATGTTTTTGATATTATCGCTGGACTCTTTAATTCTAGCCAAGTCCTCCATGGTGAGATTTGAATTATTGAAATGGTTTGAGCTTGTTAGCTCGTCAATAATATTTGTAAGATTGTTTTTATTGTTTGCAGGTCGAACAAGAATGAGTTCTTGATTAAGTGCCTTTATCTGAGAGGAAATAAGCTGCGAAATACTGCCTGCAAGACTGAGAATTAAAATAATACTACCTATACCAACTGATATGCCAAGACAGGTGAAGAAACTGCGAAACTTGTGTTTTTTGAGAGAATTTTTGGCGATCTCAAAATTAGTACGAAGAAGTAATGACATTATTTTCGGCGTCCTTTCGCTTGTTTTTTATTAGTTTTTGCAGGCTTGGCTTTGAATTTAGATTTCTTGTAAGGTTTTTCTAGTTCTTCTATAGAGGTGACTTTCTTTACGATGCGAATTGAACCGTCACTTGACGCAGATGAGACAACAGGGAAGTCGGGCTTTTTTGATGTTGAATCTGTTTTGACCGGGGTTTTTGCTGGTTGTGTAGTTTCATGATTAGTGATAGAAATTTCAGAGGTGGTCGGGTATTTGTAGGAAAGATTAGGAGATTTTGGCTCATTATTTTCGATTGATATTGCTTCGGCCGGTGCTGCAACCAAGGATGGATCAGGGGGAACGATTGGTAATCGGTTGGAGTCTGATATGGAGGAATGGAAGGCTTCAGGATTTTTAGCACCAACTTGTTGAATAGGTCGAACTTTAATGGTTTGAGTTTCGGAAATTTCTTCTACTTGAGGGAGATCGTCGATGGTCTCTCTGATGGGTTCTGAAGATTTCTTAAAGAAATTAACCTTAATACGTTCAGGAAGATCTTCATCTGCGACGGTTTTAATATCGGTGGCAATACGACCATCGAGCATATGAATGACCCTGGTAGCATAGGAGGTAAGATTTGGGTTGTGGGTGACCATAATAATAGTGTTACCTTTGGAATGAATGCGGCGAAGTTCCTCCATAACAAGATGGGCGTTATGACTATCAAGGTTGCCGGTTGGTTCGTCGGCAAGAATAATTTCAGGAGCTGAAACAAGGGCGCGAGCAATGGCGACACGTTGTTTTTGACCGCCAGATAGTTGATAAGGGTAATAATATTCGCGTTTTTGCATGTTTAGGTAGGAAAGCATTTCGGAAGATTTGATGAGGCGTTTTGTTTTGGGGACACCAGCGTAAACAAGTGGAAGGGAGACGTTTTCAAGAATGGTCATTTTAGGGATAAGGTTGAAGTCTTGAAAAATAAAACCAATTTTTTGGGCACGAATATGGGCTTGACGAGATTTAGAGAAAACAGTAGTGCGCTCAGAGTCGAGATAGTAGCTTCCGGAAGTAGGGAAGTCTAGTAGGCCAATGATGTTTAATAGGGTGGTCTTACCGCAACCGGAGGGACCCATGATCATAATAAATTCGCCTGGTTTAACTTCCAGATTAAAATCATTAAGTGCGAATGATTCTGCCTCGCCATATCCGAAGCTACGAGTGATGTTTTTTAATTCAATTAAAAGTGAATTATCTTTTCTAATATTACCCTTGTGACTCATTGCTTTAATTATAGCATGCAAGAGAAAAACTAGTGGTTTATGTGGTAAAATTGTTAAAGAAAAAGTGGAGGAATGGTCGATGTCAAAAAGAAAAACTAAGCACTCGAAGAAAACAGTCAGAAAACAGGCGGGAAAGAAGATCACGGTGTCTGAAAAAGGCATGAAGGAAGATATTTTGGTACATAAGATAGTCGAAGCGCCAACTGAAATGCCAGACAAAACGTTAGCTAATATGCATGCTGAAACAACTACTGAAACGACTGCTGAAATGACAGCTTTTGACACTAAAAAACCTACTACTAGTGAAGAAACTGAAAAAGAAAAGCGTAAGAAAGTTGATGCGATTTTGAAACTTGAAAAAGAGCTGGTGAAAGATCGCAAAAAATTGAAGCGAAAAAATAAGAAGGAAAAAACACACATTCCTCTGTGGACGAAAATTGTAATTGTGGTTTTAAGTTTGATTATCGTAGCGATGATTAGCGTTGCTATTTTTGGATACATGCTGTTATCTCATACTGCAAATGTATTCAAGGGTAATCCAATGGATATCTTAATTGGAACGGAGCTGGCACGTGATGAAAATAATCTAACGAATATTTTGATATTTGGGACCAGTGAAGATGCGGAGGGGCATGATGGGGGGTTACTAACGGATTCAATTTTAGTGGCGTCGGTTGATCAGGAAAAGAAAACGTCGAAAATTTTTAGTATACCGAGAGACCTTTGGGTGAACTATACGGTACCTGGTGGAGAAACGATGAACTGCGTGGTCGGTACACAAGGAAAAATTAATGCGACTTATATGTGTGCTTTAAATGAATATAGGAATAATAAAGATCAGGCCTCGAGGTATTTTGCTAAGAAAATATCGGAGATTACGGGTTTGAACTTGCAATATTATATTTCGTTAGACTGGAGCGCATTGAGGACAGTGGTGGATGAGCTGGGGGGAATTGATGTGGATGTTTATGCAGATGATGATGCTGGTATCCATGATACCTGTCAACACCTTGATCTTGCTAAGGGGATGAATTATGGGCTAAATGGTAGCATGGCCCTGAAGCTTGCCAGAGCACGTAATGCGGGCTGTGATGAAGGTGGTGATTTTGGTTTATCGCGAAGTAATTTTGATCGTGAGATTAATCAGCAAAGAATTTTTAATGCGATTAAAAATAAGGCTTTTTCGATTGGTGTGTTGGGAAAACCAACAAAGGTAATTCGATTGATTGATTCACTGGGTAATAATGTGAAGACGAATATTACGATGGCGGAGGTGAGGACTTTGATTGACATTGCGACAAACTTAAACGGGGAAGTGGAGTCAATTCCGACGGTTGAACAATTTGGAGTGGGAAGAATCGGGATACAAAGTGTCGTTTTGCCAAAGGGGGCTTCAACTTATATTGAAAGTTCAATGTTTAGCTATGGGGAATTTCAAAGATATTTGAGAAATAAATTAATTAAGTTTGAATAAAAATATTGTTCAGAAAGGGTGCCACTTCAGTGGTATCTTTTTTTTGCTATCGCTCCATGCGAACCTTGGGCTCGAACCCTCGTTTCTTCTTCGAAGAAATAAAAAAC
>NZ_PRLL01000028.1 GCF_004138405.1 Candidatus Nanosyncoccus nanoralicus | reverse complement strand
GGACAAATATGAATATGAAAATCACCCTCGCTAGTCTCTTCTTGTGTACTTGCCAAAAAAATTCTGTCTTCGTGGCTGTCGTTTCTCTCAAAATATCCATTTTTTATTAAGATATTTTTTATAGAAATCATATCTTTACGAGTTGGAACTCCGATAAGAATATCGACTATGTTTTTTCCGCCAATAAAAACAGCGCTACTACCGACGTGTTCGATTTTTATATTAGTAGGGAGAAGCATAGATAAACGATGCTCTTCTTGATTAAAACGTTTAATAAGATCTGGTGAATATTTTTTTATAATAACAGACATGGTTAATTGTACCTTTCATACTCTTTGCGATCTTCGGGAGCCATTTCTCTAATCATACTTTTCCTCTGTTTTCTTCCGTTTTAATAATAACATATGGTGGATTTTAAAGAAGAACTGAGAGATAAAAAGAGTCTTTTGTTTTTAGTATTTACTTTATGTAATAATTTGTTAAGCTTGAGTTAGGCGAGCGAAGCCTTGCAATCTATAAGAGATTTTAGGAGAACACCTTTGGTGCTCTTTTTTATTTCACACGTTAAGTAAAAATTTAAGTTTTTGGACAGAAAGGAGGTGAAGGATGCGAAGCGAGTTAGATTATAAGTTTGTTGAAGGATATTCACTAGATAGGCAGCAGGTAGAGAGTATCGAAAATGATTCACAAAATACCTTAGTGGTAGCCGGAGCAGGAACTGGCAAGACAACCACGATTATCGGAAAAATTAAATGGATTTTAAATAGGTGGATCAGAGGTAGATGTAATATTCCAAGAATCTTAGTAATTTCATTCACACATGCAACTAGAATAGAGCTAGAAAAGCGGATTCTTGCAGAGATCCTGAGTAATGATGAGATTTTTAAGATATATCACCCTGGTGTTTTTTTGATGGTAGAAACTTTCCATAGTTTGGCTTTAAAAATTGTCAAAGAAACGAGACAAACCATGCGAGCTGGACCAGATAAAATTCGTTTAACAAAGTTAGGTTTTGGCGACTTCCTAAAACAGACCAGGCCAGACATCTCGGAAGATACGACAGAAATATATGAGCGTCTATACTATCTAACGCGAAACTACCATATTGAATATCAAGATTTAAGACAGTTCACGAATATAAAATACCCGAATTTCTGGCAAAAGAAAAAGAGATTAGAGAATCTGGATACAATTCGAAGACTAGAAGAGCTCAGCCATAAATACAAAACCACTTTATCTAGTGCAGGAGAGGTTGATTTTGTCGGCTTCCTAGAGGAGGCAATTAACAATACACTTGGCGCCATTAATGCTAATAATTTAAAACTGTTGCAAGAATTTTGCTTTGATTTTGTAATAATTGATGAATATCAGGATATATCACCACTTGAATATTCCTTAATTAAAAAATTAAGACAAATTCATGGTTTTAGATTATTCTGCGTAGGAGATGACTGGCAGACTATTTATCAATTTGCAGGAAGTGAAATAGATTTAATCTTGGATTTTAAAAAGTATTGGGGGGAGACCAAAGTATTTAAAATCGAGCAGACCTATCGTTTTCCAGAACGGCTTGCCAAACTATCTGGGGATTTTGTGATGAAAAATAGATCACAACTAGTAAAGAATATTCGTGGGATTAACTGCCTAGATCCAGATCAAATAATTGAGATCAATGGCCCCTCCGAGAGAACTGATCTTAATGCCCTGTTTTTCTTCTTTCTGAACCTACCAAGAAATGCAAGAATTTTTCTAATTGGTCGTTATAATTTTGATATAAAACGTATACTACATTGTGAATTTCTTGAATTTAAAATTAGCACTAGTGAGTTAAAAATTAGTATGCCAAAAAGGCCAGACCTTGATATTAGGTTCTATAGCGCACATAAATCAAAGGGATTACAGGCTGACTACGTTTTTATCATTAATTGTCGAGACGCGACGCTAGGATTTCCAAGCCAAGTCGAAGAGAAAGACTTAATCACAATCACAAAAGAGACGTTTCTTTGGAAGGAGCATAATAAAAAACTGGGAGGACTAGAAAGAGGAAGTCTTTTGATAAGAGCTTGGAATTCTTTGACTACTACTCGAGAATGTGAGTTTGCAGAAGAAAGGAGGCTGTTTTATGTAGCGATGACAAGGGCACGGAAAAAAGTTTTCTTTTTGACTGTTCAAAACAAGGAGTCCCCTTTTATCCTAGAATTAAGAGAGGAGGATAATTTTAAAAGCTACTTAATAGATTAAGATAGTTCTACTTCTTTGCGGTTTTAGACTTAAAGGTCTGTGAAACACGTTTTTTAGCTTCTTTTTGAGCATTGCCTACGTGATGTATGGCGGTGTGAGCAAGACGACGACTTAATCTTGAGGCTTTTTTGTAATAATTGATACTGAAACGCTTAATTTCGGCAGTCAGGTCAACAGTTCCGCCCTTAAAAACTCCTTTAATATTTGAGATGGCAATTAGAGATAAAAGGATGTCGGCAACAAAAATTATCAGAAGTAGACCAGAGATAACTAAAAGAGATAGAGGGCTTAGAGGAGCAAGAAGACGAGAAAAAAATGGTTGGATAAGATGTAAAATGAAGATACCACCCACACCAAAGCCAATCGAGGTCTCGAGTGAAATGCGGCCATTGAGGTGTAGGAGTGAGGCGGTCGTATAGTCCCACCAACGTACATTGTAAATTTTTTCCAAAACAACAGAGGTAATATATTCAATTAGGTCACAGATAATGATCATCAATAAAAACTCCAGTGGCCAGGACAGGTGAAGGGGGCCGATTAAGAGCACACAAACTAAGGAACCGACGCCATAGATGGGGCAAATAGGGCCAAAGAAAAAGCCACGATTTTCAAGTTTGCGCTTCATGAAGTAAGTCCAAATGCATTCAACGATCCATCCCCCAACAGAATAGAGAATAAATAATAGAAAATAATAGGCGAATTGCAGAATAATTGATTCGATTTGGCTGCCGAATAGGTTAGAAAACATTAGGTTTATTATACCTTAATAGCCTAGTAAATAACAGAAAAAGCTACTTTTTGTAGCTTTTTCTATCTTTATCGTCAAGAATATAAGCCTAGACCTTATTGATGACTGGAATAACAATTGGAGTGTGACCAGTTGCATCGTAGAGGATTCGAGTAATATCTTCCTTAATCTCGTCTTTTAGAACTTTGAGTTCAGGGTCGGAGGAAATTGATTTTTCGGTCTTTACACGAAGGTAATGGCGGATTTTACCGATCAGTTCCTCGGAGTTATCAAGATAAATGAAGGCACGAGATACAATGTCTGGAGTTTTGATGAGGCGACCAGTTTTCTTACTGAGAGTAAGAACGATCATAAAGATACCTTCGCGAGAAATGTGAATGCGATCCTTAACGACGGCTTCATGTACTGGCTTATCAGCATCGTCATAGAGCTTATTGCCAACATGGATGCGACCATTTTTGCGAATAGTTTGGTTTGGTAAGAGCTCGACAATGTCACCGTCATCGGCAACAAGAATATTGTCGTGAGGAATACCAACCACATTTTCAGCCATTTCAGCATTATGCTCCATCATGAAGAATTCACCGTGATATGGCAGATAATTCTTTGGCTGCAGGCGGGTAACAAAATCAACGTGATCTTCGTAATAGGCGTGACCAGAGAGATGGAGTGGGCCAATATTAGTGAGGTGAGTTTTGCCGTTTTGAATAACCTGAGCACCTTCACGAAGTAGCCCGTCAACAGTATTCACGACATGAGGTTCGTTTCCTGGAATTGGATTTGAGCTAAAGACAATAGTATCAGAAGCTTTGATTTTAATAAACTTATGAGCGCCACTAACCATGCGATTAAGTACAGCATTCAACTCACCCTGAGAACCAGTACAGACGATAGTAACTTTTTCATCAGGAAGCTTAATAATGTCCTCCATCTTCATGACGGTATCTTTTGGCACTTTAATACATTTTGCTCGTAAAGCGACCTCAATATTATTAATCATGGAGAAGCCAGCAAAAGCAACCTTGCGACCACGCTGGTAAGCTTGCTCAAGGATCATGCCGATACGATTAATTTGTGAAGAAAAACAGGAGATGATGACGCGACCATTAGCATAATGATCCATCACCTTACCAATATTGTCACCAACGTCATATTCGGAATGTGGGTGATGACCCGGAGAATCAATGTTGGTTGATTCGTTAATCATGAGAGCAATCCCCTCTTTTTTAACGATTTCATCAATACGTTCAAAGTCAGTTTGACGCTCGATTGGGTTTGCTTCGGCACGCCAGTCGCCAGAAAGGTAAATCACGCCATTTGGAGTGCGAATCACGAGAGCACAGTTACCTGGAATGGAATGAAGAGTGTGAATAAATTCAACACTTAAATGTTCAGAGACTTGAAGCTTCTCATGCTTCAATGGATCAACAACCTGATAATTCATCTCAGGAAGATCATCAAGCTCACTCATCTGTTTTTTAATCATGCCGATAGTGAAGTCGGTGGCATAAATAGGGGTGAGTGGACTGAATTTTGGTAACAGATGGCGACAGGCACCGATATGATCAAGGTGGGCATGAGTAAAGAGAATCGCCTTAATTTTATCCATATTATCTTCGAGATATTTGATGTCTGGCACCATGTAGTTGACGCCTGGATAATCCTCGCTGGCAAACAAAACGCCCATATCGATAAGAATGATCTCGCTTTTATATTCAATGGCGGTCATATTTTTACCGATACCAAATTCACCTAGGCCGCCGATTGGAATAATACGAACTGCTTCAGGATCTGGACGAGCCGATTTGAGCTGATCATTTGTAACCTGAGTACCGTTATAACCATTAAAACGGGAT
>NZ_PRLL01000027.1 GCF_004138405.1 Candidatus Nanosyncoccus nanoralicus | reverse complement strand
ATAGCCCCATTCATTATCATACCAAGCAACCACTTTTACTAAGTTTTTATCAACCACATTAATAAGCGGAAGATCAACAATACTGGAGTGAGAATTACCACGATAGTCGATTGAAACAAGAGGCTCTTCAGAGACACCAAGGATGCCTTCATAGAATGGTTCTTTGGCAGCATTTTTAAAGACTTCCTGAAGTTCTTCAATAGTAGTGTCTTTCTTTAAGACCGCCGTAATATCGGCAAGAGAGACAACTGGGGTCGGAACACGAATGGAAAGGCCGTCAAATTTCCCTTTGAGAGCAGGAATGGTGAGGGCTGCAGCCTTGGAAGCACCAGTTGAAGTAGGTACGATATTTTCGGCAGCTGCGCGAGCCTCGCGTAAATCCTTAGCAGGAGCATCCAAGATACGCTGAGAAGCAGTATAGGAATGCACGGTAGTCATAAGAGCTTTTTCGATACCAAAGTTATCTTCAAGTACCTTCATAACTGGAGCAATACAGTTGGTGGTACATGATGCGTTGGATAAAATCTTGTCATCTTCTGTTACAGTGTCTTCATTAACGCCAATGACGATGGTTTTGGCGCCTTCACCTTTGGCTGGAGCGGAAATGACCACCTTCTGAGCGCCAGCCTCAAGGTGGGCGGCAGCCTTAGCTGGATCTGTGAAAAAGCCTGTTGATTCAATCACAACATCAACACGATGATCTTTCCATGGAAGATTTTTTGGTTCTTTCTCTGCATAGACACGGATTTTTTCACCGTCAACAATAAGATTCTCTTCGTCAAATTTAACATCGCGATCATAAGTACCGTAACTTGAATCGTGTTTTAATAAATGAGCTAGCGTCTTGGTATCTGTTAGGTCATTGATAGCAACGACCTTGACGTCACGACGCTCAAAAGCAATCTTGAAGGCATTACGACCGATGCGACCGAAGCCGTTAATTGCAAGTTTTATCATTTTACCTCCTTATTTTAGATTATTATAGCATATCAGTTTAGGCTTAAGGGGATTTAGTATGAGAATAATCTATGTTGAATGAGAACTTTTCAATAAAAAACACCACCGAAGTGGTGTTTTTAGAAAACTCTTGATTAGCCACGAGCAAAGTGTGCGAAAGCACGGTTGGCTTCAGCCATGCGGTGTGTGTCTTCCTTCTTCTTGAAGGCAGCGCCGGTTGCATTGTAGGCATCGACGATTTCGGCTTCAAGACGACGTTCGTATGGCATACCCTTACGAGCACGAGCAGAGACAACGAGCCATGAAAAGGCAAAGTGCATCTGACGGTGGCCGGAAATTGGGAATGGAATTTGGTAGTTAGCACCACCAACACGGCGGGATTTAACTTCAAAATCTGGAGAAACATTGGCAATAGCTTTTTCAAGAACTTCTACTGGATTCTCTGAGCCAAGTTTCTTTGCTGCACCTTCGATGGCAGAGTAAACTGCGCGTTCGGCAACTTGCTTCTTACCATTAAGCATGGATTTATTGATCAAACGCTGAACAAGAATAGACTGGTAGCGACGATCTGGGTTGACTTTACGTTCAAGTGATTTAGTAGTTTTACGTGGCATAATTACTTACCCTCCTTCTTGGCGCCGTATTTTGAGCGACCCTGTTTGCGACCGTTAACACCCTGAAGATCGAGGGTACCACGGACGATGTGATAGCGGACACCTGGAAGATCAGGGACACGACCACCACGAACGAGAACAACGGCGTGCTCCTGTAGGTTGTGACCTTCACCACCGATATAGGCCCAAACTTCTTGACCGTTAGTAAGACGAACACGAGCTACTTTACGAAGAGCTGAGTTTGGTTTCTTTGGGGTCTTGGTGGTAACTTTGATACAAACACCACGTTTTAATGGAGCTGGCTGATCGTAGTAACGAGTCTTAAGAGTATTGACAATACTACCAAGAGCTGGTGACTTTGACTTTCTTGCAGCCACTTTACGTGGTTTCCTAATCAATTGATTGATTGTTGGCATTTTATCCTCTTATATTAAATCGATTTATAGTTTACCTTTTCGGTTTGAAGTCTCTCAACTTCGTAGCGTCCTCCTTTACAGCAATGGGATTCCGCTTGAAACTCTTATAATATTATACTACTTGCCTGGAATTTCGTCAATTTCTGGTTTTTTGTTAAGGATTTACATAATCTGCAGGATTATCAAATATGTCAAAAATGGAGTTTTAATTTTTACTTAATAATCATCGAGATTTGCGCCGTATTTTCGGAGGAGATGTTATCTTTAATGTGTCTTTTGTCTAGTCTTTTTATTACGTCATCAATATCTGCGCCATTCCTGAGGAGGGTATCTAGGTTATCTGCGATACGAAGAAAGTCTAAATCTGAGACTAATTTGTTGACATCAATTTCTGCACCGTGTTCAAGAAGATAATCTAGTCTTTTTTCGATATCTTCTGGATACATGTGATTTACGATATTATTAATATCTGCACCGTGTTTGAGGAGATAATCTGGATCATAGGCAATATCGTCTGAGTCCATGTGATTTACGATATTATTAATATCTGCACCATGTTCGAGGAGATAATCTAGGTTTTTTTCGACATCGTCTGAATTCATGCGATTTACGATATTATTAATATCTACACCATTTTTGAGGAGAGAATCCAGATTATAGGAGATATCGTCTGAATCCATGTTATCCAGGATGTTATTAATATCTGCACCATGTTCGAGGAGATAATCTAGATTATCGGAGGTATCGTCTGAATCTATGTTATTTTCGATATTATTAATATCTGCACCATGTTCGAGGAGATAGTCTAGGTTTGCTATGATATCATAAGACATCATATTATTTACAAGATTATTAACACTTGCACCGTGTTCGAGGAGATATTCTAGATTATAGGCGATATCGTCTGGGTATAGGCTTGAAACTAATTCATTAACATCAATATCTGCACCGTGTTCAATGAGTTTGTCTAGATTTTTGGCAATTTGAACGGAATCTAAGTCTGAAACCAATTCGTTAATATCAATATCTACACCGTGCCTTATAAGAGGGTCCAGGTTTTTAGCAATATCTTCAGGTTCTAAACTTGAAGCCAATTTATTAGCATCTACTCCTTTTTCTAAGGTGTATTCTATGCCATACTTTTCTTTTAACTCTGTTATTCTAGGATCTCTACTATTATAGGTGTCTAGAGTAGCAATTGGGCGATCTAGCTCATAGAGGAAGCTGAGTTCTTCTTTGGTTAAGTCTTCGCCATTTTGCATTTTATGATCTAGTTTGATGAGAGTTTGCTTATCCTCGAATTTCTGAAGAAACTCTTTGCCGCCTGGCAAAGACAAGACTTTTTCTTTTACGGTGGGGATCAAAGAATCTTCAATGGCCTGCCCCTCGTTTAATCCTGAAACTTCAGTAACCTTGCCATCCGGGTCAAGACGAATGGAGGCAACGCCATTAGTGGAATAGCCGTCTGGGGAATTTGGAGCTTTTAGTTTAAAGACAATGAACTTGGCTTTGGGATTACTTTCGTTATCTTCTTCTGGATTATTTTCATCTTCTTCTGGATTATTTTCATCTTCTCCCCAATTATTATTGTCCTCTTCTTCCTTCCAATCTTCTTCCTCATCTTCCCAGTCTTCATCATCATCTTCATCATCATCTTCCCAGTCTTCATCATCTTCCCAATCATTTTCATTGCCAGCATAATTACCATAAGAAAGATAGCTACGTGCAACGTTTGGGTCGGCAATGCACCAACCAGTCCCTTCGGCGGTTTTAGCGAGTTCATCTTCATCGCCAAGTTGGTATGTAAACCAATCGCCTTCGACATCCTCTGGGTTTTCTGGGGTTTTAATGATGGTCTTGGTGTCAAAGAGTTCTTTAGCGTAGAGTTTGGGGAAGTTACCAGATTTAACTAGAGATACTAGTTTTTCATCATCTGGATGTTGTGCTAACCAGTCTTCTTCATTTACAGCATAGAACTCGTTGATGTTGCGATAAACCTTAGCTAAGACTTCAGGATTAAGAGTTGGGAAACTTGCAACGGTAGTTTTATCGCGTTTCTCAAACTCTTTGGTTTCTTTATTGATAAGTCCCATTTTAGAAACACCATCGAAGGCATAGACTTTAAACCAAGTAGGATAAGGGCAGTCTTTATCACCTAAGTAGTTAGACCAGGTATTGATAGACTCACGCTGCTTTTCGATGAGATCTTCAGCGAGGATTTCCTTTTGATATTTACTTAATTCTCTACCTTGACCGTTGTCTCTTAGGATCTGTTCCTGTTGTTTCCAATAGGCGTCTGGGATGTCTTCATAGTCCATGACGAGATTTTCGGCAGAGGCCTCCCAGAGTTTTTGCTCAACTTTATCGCCATACTTCTCAACCATATTATTGAGGCGAGAGAGATAGGCGAAGTTTCTACGTTCATTATTTTTGCCTGGGAGTTTTTCTTTGTTTTGGCGAGCTTTGTTGAAAGAGGATTCGACGATGTCTTTATGCTTAGATTCAAAGTTAACAAGAGAGAGGACTTTGGAGCCGATTTCGTTTTGGAGGCGAGTGAGAGATTGTTTTTCTGATAGAATTTCGTTTTGCTGATCATCTACATTTGATGCAGAATTAAGTTGATTCGGTGATAGACTTGGCATGGAATCCCTCTTTAGAGCATGAATTATTTATATTGCGTATATGGTTATTGTAGCATGAAATAAAAAAATAGAGCGTTGCTCTATTTTTTAAATTGTGAGATTAACAAACATTTGAGAGATTCTTATATGTTTGTTTTGCTAACATTATCTTGTTAGATTTAACTATTTTTTGATGTTGCTTTGGAGCGTTTATTTTTAACAGAATCTACTGCTTTTTCACTTTCACCTTTGGAGGCTTCTGATTTTTTATAATCATTTTTAGTAGATTCGTCCAGAAACATACGGACAAGTGCCCAAACAATCATATTGGCAGATAGAGCTAAAAAGGATACAAATGGAATAATAAGAAGTGCGACGCCAAGAGACTGATTTAGTAAGGCAATGACGGCAGCGACCAAAAAG
>NZ_PRLL01000026.1 GCF_004138405.1 Candidatus Nanosyncoccus nanoralicus | reverse complement strand
CTGCAGTATTAAAATTGGTATTTGCGATATCTTCTGTAACTTTTTTGATTGTCTTATGCCGTATAAGTTGAGTAGGGGTGCCAGAGTGAAGTCGGTTATTTTGTTGATTAATGGCGAGGTTAAAACAACGATTGAGGAAGCGGTAGACTCCACCAATTGCCGTTGTGCTCCAAGCCGCATCTTCGTTGTATGGACCAATGAAGAGCTCGTAGGTCCTCAAGGTATCTGCGCCGTAACCAGAGTCGATGACATCGAGAGGATCAATCACGTTTCCTTTTGATTTTGACATCTTTTTACCATCAGGGGCGTTAATATAGCCGTTATAAAGAAGCTTTTTGACAGGTTCACGGAATGGAAGATAACCTTGATCGGCAAAGAATTTACACCAGAAACGGATATAGAGCAGATGCGCAACAGCGTGGTCGGCACCGCAATAAATATCGAGAGGCTCCCAGTATTTAACAGCATCTTGGTCCCAAGCCGTAGAGGTGGAGTGTGGTGATGCGTAGCGCCAAAGATACCAGGAGGAACAGGCGTAACCATCTAGCGTATCAGTCTCTCGAATCATCTCCTCGCCATCAATAGTAACTTTTAGCCAATCTTCAGCTTTGGCAAGAGCAGAACGGCCAGTTTTATCTGGACGGTAATCAGATACTTCAGGCAAGACTACTGGTAATTGATCCTCAGGGATAGCATGTGGCTGACCATCTTTATCGTAGGCGATGGGGATTGGACAACCCCAGTATCGTTGACGTGAAATAAGCCAATCGCGCATACGATAAGTGACTTTTTTATTAGCAACAGCCTCCCCAAGGTCTGATAAAATTTGGCTTTCGGCCTCTTTAGAGGTTAAATTATTATATTTTCCTGAGTTTAATAGAATACCTCGATCGTGGAAGAATTGCAGAGCGTCACCATCATGAGCTTCAGATTGATTATTTAACTCAACTGGCTTAACTACTGTTTTGATTTCCAGCTGATATTTTGAGGCAAAAGCAAAATCACGTTCATCGTGACCTGGCACTGCCATGACAGCACCATCACCATAATTAATAAGAACGTAATCTGAAACCCAAATTGGGATTTCTTCTTTAGTGACTGGATTAATAGCGAAGCTACCAGTAAAGACTCCGGTTTTCTCTTTGTTTTCTTGACGTTCAATTTCCGATTTCTTAATAGCGGCAGCACAATAGTTTTTTACTTCTTCTTCCGTATCTTTGGTAATTAAATCAGGAATTTTCGGATGTTCAGGTGCAAGTACCAAAAATGTTGCGCCACAAATAGTGTCAAGGCGAGTGGTAAAGATGTCAATTGTATCTTCTTGGTCTTTGACTTTAAATTTCACATTGGCGCCCTCTGATCGTCCAATCCAGTTTTTCTGCATTGTTTTGATTTTTTCGGGCCAATCGAGTTGATCAATTTCTTCTAAAAGTTCGTCAGCATAAGCGGTAATCTTAAAGAACCACTGTTTCATTTTTTTCTTTTCAACTTCGGTACCACAGCGCCAACAGTGACCATTTTCTACCTGTTCGTTAGCTAAGACGGTTTGGTCGTTAGGGCACCACCATTGATAGCTTTCTTTCTGATAGGCGAGCCCCTTTTTAAATAGTTGCAAGAAACACCACTGAGTCCATCGGTAATATTCAGGGTCAGAGGTATTAATTTCACGATTCCAATCGATGTAGAAGCCTAGGCGCTTGGCTTGTTTTCTGAAGTTATTAATATTGGTTTTGGTGGCCTCGGCTGGAGAAATACCAGTTTTGATTGCGTAGTTCTCTGCAGGGAGTCCAAAGGTATCATAACCAAAAGGTCGAAGAACGTTTTTGCCATTTTGGGCATAGAATCTTGTCAAAACGTCAACAATAGAAAAATTACGAACATGGCCAACATGAAGACCAGCACCAGATGGATAGGGGAACATTTCTGCGAGGTACATTTTTTCTGCACCATTTTCTTCAGCACGAAAAGCTTGCTCGGTTTCCCAGATTTTTTGCCATTTTTCTTCTATTTTTGTTGGATTATATCTTTCCATAATAACTCCCTAATCTTATTTATTATACCAGAGTTTAAGATTGATTTAAATTTATACCGTATCTCAAATAGAAGAGGAGGATGGCAGTAGCAATGGAGACATTAAAAGATTCTTTTTGGCCAGACATGGGAATCTCCAAAAATAAATCAATAAATCGATGAAGTTCCGACGAGATCCCTTCCACTTCTTCTCCGAGAATTAGAGCAACCTTAGAGCCCAGTAGATTTGGAAGAGAATGTTCGGTGATTTGATGTAGAAGAGTATCTTTCAGATTATTCTCTAGACCCACGATTTGATAACCCTGAGCCTTTAGGGTGTGAATTGAATCAATTATATCTTGAGAATATGAAGACAGTAGGGTCTTCTCGGCGCCAAGGGCGGTTTTATGAATTTGATTCGTTATTTTTTCTGCAAGATGAGGTAGGAGAGTTGAATGGGGGATTGGGGCTGGAGTAAAACCAGAGTAAATAATTTGATCTACAGAAAAACCGTCAGCAGTTCGAAGGATAGAACCAACATTGTAGGTTGAACGGATGTTATGTAGAATTAAGACGATTTCCATATCTCTATTTTATCATGTCTATTCAGGGGTTATTTTGTTATAATAAGCTTATGGATAAAATTACAGAAGAATGGCTAAATGAATTATCAGCCAATAAAATTTCAGGGCCAGACGTTGACCGTTCTTTAGCTTATGCTAAGGATCTGCTAAAAGGCCTGTCAACGATTCGACGATTCTCGCAAGGGGTAACAATTTTTGGTTCGGCTAGGACGCCAGAGACGGACAAGTATTATATTAAGGCTCGCGAATTAGGACGTTTGCTAGCGGAAAATGGTCACCCAGTAATTACTGGTGGTGGTCCTGGCATTATGGAAGCAGCTAACCGTGGCGCATACGAATATGGGGGACGCAGTGTGGGACTAAATATTAAGTTGCCTTTTGAACAACACGAGAATCCTTATCTTACCGACTCAATGGAGTTTAATTACTTTTTTGCTCGTAAGGTGATGCTAGTGATGTCTAGCAAGGCTTACGCTTTTTTCCCTGGCGGGTTAGGTACGCTTGATGAAATGTCTGAGGTTTTAATTTTAATTCAAACAGGTAAGATGCCCAAGATGCCATGTTTCTTAATTGGTAAGTCATATTGGCGTCCACTAGTGAAGTTCTTCAAGACTACCATGCTAAAAAACAAGATGATTAAGGAGGAGGATCTTGATCTTTTTGTAATGACTGATGATATCACAGAGGTGGTGCTAGCAGCAAACAAAATTGGGCACATCAATATTAACGATAATATCTATAATCGCGTTAAATCAGTGTAAAGATTTATTAAAAATATGAGGCTTCCACCTCATATTTTTTTATAAATAAAGTCGCTGAATTGGCATTGGGTGATATTTTTCATTAGCTGAGAGTATACCTTTAGTAGAGCCGATTTCTGAGATAACTGAGGTAGCATTGGCGGCAGCAGCAATGAGGCTATGCTTAAAGTCTAAGCCGTCGAGAAGGCCGGCAAGAAAACCAGAGCCAAAGGCATCACCTGCACCCGTAGGATCGATAGGGGCTTTTTGTTCATATTCAGCTAGACGATATATTTCTTCTCCAGATTTGGCAATACTACCACTAGCGCCCGCGGTAATGATTACGGTCCTAGTATATGCGGAAAGCTTAGTGATGAGTTCTTCAAGAATTTCCCCGCCAACTAGCATCTTGGCTTCTTGTTGATTAACGAGCAGAACATCAATATCAGACAAAAGCCCTAAGACTTTTTTCTTTTGTTTTAGTTCTAGTTCGCCGGGGTTCCAGAAAATTTTAATTTGTTTTTCTTTAGCCTGTTCAATAAATTCTAGAGCCTTATCTAAATCACCATTTAGAGTTGTGAGATACAGCCAATCCGGATTAGCCAGATTAAGATCGTGAGACTCTAAATTATTTGAGGTTTTAGCTGCACCTAGACAGTTCATGGTGGTCCTGGTGGCGGTTTTTGAATCCAGCAGAACAACAGAAGTACCAGTCTGAAGAGGAAGCTGATTTAGATAGCTCGTATCAACGCTTTCATCGATTAGAAAATCCTTAATAGCTTCTGCTGAGCGATCCTGGCCGAGATTACTAATTAAAATTGATTGGTGACCATGACGAGCAAATGTTACAGCCGCATTAACACCACTACCACCTAGCTGATAATAGATCTGGTCGATGTCGACTTTCTCGCCGATAGAGACTTTTTGCTTATTGATAATAAAGTCATCATGATCTACTAGTATAATTTGTTGCATGGCCGCACCAATAGTAAGGACACGAAAGATTGGCTGTTCTTTGTAGTGGACTTTACGATAAAATTTTGAAGCGACCATTACATGATCCCCCGTTTTTTTGACTCCTCAACAAGCTGATCAAAAGCCACTTTTTTGTCTTGTGTTTTGGAAATAGCGGAGCCAACATTAATCACATTTAGGTCAGCATGTGCAAGAGCGCGGACATTGGTTAGATTTGCACCGCCATCCCAGCCAATTTCAACCGTGGGGTTAATTTCACGAATGAGTTTAATTTTTTCCATCTGTAACAGGTCTGCTTGGCCGCCTTGTTTACCGAGGGAGCCAGCAAAAATAAGAACATGATCCACAGCTTCAATGTAGGCCTTAACTAGACCGGGATAAGTCCCCGGTAAAAGCGCTAAGCCTGATTTGATACCAGCTTTTTTAAATTCACTAAAGAATGGTGTTAAATCCTCGCTAGCCTCGGCATGTAAGATACAGAGTGAGGGTTTGAGTCGGAGAAGATGGGTGAGATGATCGCTTGGTCTTGCCGACATCAAATGTAGATCAAAAGAAACTCCTTGAGGTAGACCAGCAATTGTGGATTCTGGGAGGCTTTTGTCGGCCGTGAAGGTGCCATCCATTAGATCAATCTGAATTCTTTTAGCAAACTGCGGATAGGCCTGCAACTGTGCCGCAAAAACTTGCGGATCATTAGTTAGAATTGTCGGTACTATATATACATCCTCACCCATAGTTTTCCTTTATTAATAAATTGATTCCTCATCAAGTCGTTGATTGCGCCTAATATATCTTTCTTCGGGCAAAAAATTACCGCGAAGGAACATATCGATGGCCTGATCAATATTTGCATCATCCATAAAATCAGAAGAAAGACAGAGGACATTAGCGTCATTATGAAGTCGACCAAGACGAACTAACTCTGGAGTGTAGCCACAGATGGCACGTATTCCTTTAAAACGATTGGCCTGGATGGCAATACCGTGGGCTGAGCCACAGATGAGAATGCCGCGAGAATTAGCAGTTTCCCTGACGGCGCGTGAGACTGCGATGGCATAATCGTTAAAATCATCGTCTGGACGAATAGTCTCTGGACCGAGATCGACAATTTCATAGCTATCCTTCCATTCAGTATTGGCAAGAGTGGCAAGAATATGCTGTTTGGCGACGAAGCCACGGTGATCTGAACCGATAAAAATCCTTGGCATATTAGTTTTTCCCAAAATCAGCGGCTAGCTCTACGTATTCATTCATGAATGATTGATTTTTCAACATCGAGAACAAATCTTGAAAATAATCTTTCCCAAATTGTTGCTTGTAGGCAATAGGAGTGTAGCCATTAGTTCCTAACTCATACTCCTGATCGCCAACCATGATGATTTTGCGCATTTATTTCTCCTTAACCTACGGCATTAGGTTCATAAACTTTTGTGAACCAGTTGTTGTAGACTTCGTTGTTATCAGCTGAAGTGATTGAACGTTTGATAACTGAGTCAAGTGGACGAGGACTAGCTTTGAAAGATAGCTCACGTTCGTTCACGTTTGTACCGTTTTTAGTTGATGATCCATTTGATGGGCGACTTGCTGAGCAGTAGTAAAGAACGTGACGAGTCTTGTTCTTATCACCTGAGAACTCGAACATAATAGCGAATGCTGTTGGTTCTGCATCTCCTTTTTCAGTCATGACACCAGTTTGAGAGTCTTTGATTTCTCCCAAAATCTTAG
>NZ_PRLL01000025.1 GCF_004138405.1 Candidatus Nanosyncoccus nanoralicus | reverse complement strand
GACACCGATGCAGATTCCTGGGACTCTGGCGCCAATCAACCCGACTATTTTGATCATACCGCCTATGATATTAACGATCCTACTGATGATGATAATCTCGAAGATGAAGGTGACGAAGATAATCTCGGTAACATGTCTGATGAAGATTTTCGTCGCCAGAATGATGGACTTGATCTTGGTATGAGCGGCAAACCACGCGCCTTCATTGAACTTGATGATCTAGATTATAAAGACCGCACCTTCGACTGTGACTAGTCCATAAAACCCCATTCTTGCAGACTCTGGCCTTTTTCTCTTGCCTTTTTATTCATAAAATGTTAATTTTAATGTACTGGTTCCGTCGTCTAGTGGTCTAGGACGTCTGGTTCTCATCCAGAAAATCGCGGGTTCGACTCCCGCCGGAATCACCAAATCAGCAAATTTCCTAGAGCCTTCGGGCTCTTTTTCTAGCTACACCATATTCTCCATATTTTACAAGTATATTAAACTATGTTAAAATATATGCATGAAGAAGCTTCCTATTGTTGCATTAATTGGCCAAACTAACGCTGGTAAATCCAGCTTATTAAATCGTCTGGCTCATAAAAATATCGCCATTGTTGCCCGTGAAGCTGGCACCACTCGCGATAATGTCGTTGCAACAATCGACAATGCTTTCACCCTTATTGACACCGCTGGTCTTAAAAACCCAGAAGATGACTTTGAGGCCTCCATTCAAGACCAAATCGAAGACGCCATTGAAGTCGCTGACCTCATTCTTGTTACTGTCGACTCCACGAAGTATCCTGATTTTCGTGATCTTGAAATTTCTCGCTCTGCACTAAAGTCCAAAAAGCCAGTTTTTCTTATCCTTAATAAGTCAGACCTCAAAGAATCTCTCGAACCTTTTGAATATCTCAAATTTGGCATTAAGGAGACTGAAATCTTTAAAACCTCCGCCACCACCGGTTTTGGTATCTCCGCCCTTAAATATCATATCTTTGAAGAACTCAAAATCACGCCCAAGGCTGAAGCTGCCGAAGAATCCAAAATCAATCTCGATGAAAATGGTAATCCCCTAATCAAATTAGCTCTCATTGGCCGCCCAAATGTTGGAAAATCCAGCCTCTTTAACCGCCTTGGTCAAAAACAACAAGCCATCGTCAGTTCCAAACAGGGAACCACTCGTGATATCAATCGTATTCGCATCAAGTTCAAAGGCCAAACTATTGAAATTCTTGACACCGCTGGACTTAGGAAGCCTGGCAAACGAGAAGTCGGTATCGAAAAATTCTCTGCCATTCGCACTCTCGCTGCCATCGAAGAGGCCGACATCTGTGCCCTACTGATCGATGCAAAAGAGCCACATTCTAAACTCGATCAATCTCTTGCTGGGCAAATTATTGAAGCTGGCAAGGGAATTATTATGGTCTTAACTAAGGCCGATCTTCTAGATAACTCCACCCCTGTCACCTCCAATTTTGAAGATAAAACAAGAACCGTCGAATACACTGAGATTGATCATATCCTAAATCAGCTCGAACGCGATTATAATTTCTTATCCTTTGCTCCTGTTCTTATCACCAGCTCTGAAACCGGCAAAAATGTTACCAAATTATTTGAGCTAGTTACCGAAATCGACATCGCAAGACACACCGAAGTCAAAACCTCTGACCTAAATAAAATTCTGCGCGAAGCTACCGCCTCTCACCCCCCAGCTGGTCTTAAGAATACTCATCCAAAGCTCAAATACATCACTCAGACCGACACCTGCCCTCCATGGTTTGTTATTCACGGACGTGAAATGGAGCTTTTGCATTGGTCCTATAAGCGCTATTTGGAGCGCAAAATCCGTGAGATCTATCCTTTCATTGGCACCCCAATTATTTTCTCCTTCCACAATGATCGTGCCAGCGGCCCACGCAAATCCTATCGCAATCAAAAACAAGACTAATCTTTACCCCAAATCGCCTATCTAATAAAGGCTGCCTTCTTGTTTTTTGTCAAATTCTTCATAATCCCTCTAATGCTTGCATTCATTGGTTCTTATGCAATAATATCCCCAAGTAGGTATCGTACCTATTTTTCAGTAATCGGTAATTTTCCGCTGTTTGATAAAACAAATATCGAAAATTACCAAGTTAAGTTCTTTACAAAAAAGGAGGGATCCCATGAAAAAGATGGAGACCAAGCTGTCAACTCACAGCAAGACTATGTTTATTCGTAATATATACGAATGTGATCTTATTAATTATTTAGACAAGAAATATCCAGTCTGCTTAATTGATAAAAGTATTCTGCTAACTTGTCCAGAAATCATTCCGACAAGTCAGGGTTGGCAGATCGCAGACAATAATCTGCAGATTACAGGTAAGCATTTTGTCATTCCGACTTCTGTTATTTTGGAGCTTGAGGAACAGAAACGACAAGAGGGACTTGATAGTTTTACATCTAAGGATTTACTATTTAGAATACGTCTGTTATTAGTTGAGACCGACTATCAAACTGATCAAAAGTCAAACGGAAATTTGATTTCAGCCATCTATTTCCGCCAGACCGACACGCTATTTTCTGTTTTTGCTAATGTATCGGATGCCGAATTAGATCTTCTTGGCTTAGCTTTTGGCTCAGGATATCTTCGTCAGAAGAATAAGTATCCTCAGATTCAAACCGAGCACCAAGAAATTCGCACCGCGCAGCTAATTTCGGCAGCAAACCAGATCACAGAATCATTAATCAGTTTTCAGGAAGCACCTGCCGATGGATGGACCGAGGATCAGTATGATACGATTCAGCAAAAACCGACAGTTGAAATATTGACTTGCAATAATCTTGTCAATATTTTGGCCCGTGCGAATGGTATAAAAACTAGCCCGTTCGAGTTTACAAAGCGTCTCTATACTGGCAGAAGAGATATCATCGTTCCGCCTGATTTTTACAATATTTTTCTCGCTTCAAAAGATGGTATCGATCATCAAACTTGGCAGGAATATTTTCCAGACGAACCAGAACTCATCGCCAACGAGTTTATCAGTATGACTCCTAACCTTGAGTTGGATGATCTTGACATTATCAGCCCCGCGCGTGACCAATATGCTCATATCGGTCGCTTTGACCAAAAGACAGACAAAATCGTGCACCTCGCTCACTACAAGAATTTTGGGATTAGACTTAAAAACGAAGGTCAAGCTATGTATGCCGAAGCCATCTCTAATCCAGATATTTCTGTAGTTTTTGTGACCGGTTCGGCTGGAACTGGCAAAACTTTCCTTTCGGTACTTGGTGCCATTAAAGCGTGTGATCTGGGAAAATTCTTACAGGCTACAATTGTACCTTGCAGTATCGACATTCAACGTACACTTGGCTTCTTGCCTGGTGATCTTGATGACAAGATTGGGCCAAACATTGCTCCGATTAAGAATGCCATTCAAAATTACGTTAAGTTAACCAATGGCAAGATTAGTAAGACCTTAGAAAACACCCCAAATAGCTGTGACAAGCAACGCAATCTTAAAGATTCACAGGACACAATCCGCACCGAAAGCGATAAGTTGTACAACAAGCATTTTAAGAATATACCTGTTGAAGCTGCACGCGGTCTTGATTTTGCCAACATGTTTGTCATTTATGATGAATTCCAAGATCAAACACCAGATCAAGCTGACATGCTGTTAAAGCGTATTGCTAAGGATTCTAAAGTCATCATCTCTGGCGACATCAAACAGGTTCATCAACATGGCCTCTCCAAGCAGAATAACGGTCTATCCTATGCCAAACAACTATGCTCAGGACTGCCAATGGTTGCTCAAATCGAGCTTAAAGACATTGAGGTAGTTCGTAGTGAATTTGTTCAGGCAATCGTTGCTAGACAATCATAAAAGTAACAGCCTAAAGCAACAATCCGGATAACCAAAATCTTCGCTAAACTTCTTCACATTTTTTAAATGAATGAAGTTCTCCTTTTGAAGCCACCTTTATGGTGGCTTTTTCCATTTTAGGATATAATTTGTCATATGAAACTTATTATTGGCCTTGGTAACACCGGCCGCGAATATGATTTTACTCGACATAATATCGGCTTCCTCGCTTTAGATTATTTTTTTAAACTACACGGACTATCTTGGCAGACTAATCAAAAGTTCCATTCAATCTGGGCAAAGCATAATGACATTATATTTCTTAAGCCACAAACCTTTTATAATGAAGTCGGCCTTGCTGCCAAGGAGTGTGCTAGTTTTTTTAAGATTGATCCGATCAATATTTTAGCCATCTGTGATGATTTTAACCTTGAGTTCGGTCAATTACGCTTTCGTGAAAAAGGGAGTGATGGTGGTAATAACGGCCTCAAATCTTTAACCAATTATCTTCACACTACCGACTATCCACGACTCCGCATTGGTACTGGCAACCCAGAACTACGTCAAAAAATCGGTGACACTAATTTTGTCCTTGGTCATTTCACTCAAACCGAAAGGGAATTACTACCAAACATTCTAACTGAGGCCGCGCATCGCATTTCAAACTTGTCATAGATCTCCATCATTCTTTTTATCCCATTTTGCCATACTCCTGCTTAATTTTATTTTTCATCAAGACATGTCTGACATTTCGATCAATTTTCCAAAGCATTCTCCCCATCATCACCCTTTCATCATGAGTAAAACCGTTAAATATCTCGTCTAGATACTTCCTCTGCTCTAGCATGATATAGCTTGCCACGAAATTACCCTCTCCCGCCACCGTTAAATCCACACATTTCTGATTAAACTGCTGACTGCGCCGATGTATATATGAGCGCTCCTCTAATCTTGAAATCGAACGCGTAACCGAAGTTTCACCCATATTATGGCATTCTAAAATATCACTTAACCCATGCCGAAGCTCGTTGCACCTGATAAATCCCATAATCTTCACTTCGGTCAAACTTAAATTAAACCTGTTTGCAACATTTAATGCATGGATCTTACGCAATTTATCAATTCGAGCCAAGATATTTACCGTATCTGTATTAGAAATACTTTTAGGTAAATTATTATTCTCCATTTTCTTTTTTCTCCTAATCAATCAACATCCATCGATTACCACCGAGCGCCTTAATCCGTCCCTTAATTTGCAGATCAAAAATTGCCATTGTAAAATCAGAAACTGTCATCATTACCCCATTCTTTTGTATCGCCTCCAATATTTCCTCCCCATCCGATCTTCCTTCCTGTATTCTTTCTAAAATCTGCGTTTCCGCCTTCGAATCTCCCTTTAAAATCCCCCTTTTCTGCGTTACAGCTTTCTTAACTCTAAACCCCAGGTCCAGTAGTATTTCCTCTGTCTCCGTAAAAGCCACTGCCCCTCTCCCCAAAAGTTTATTACATCCTCTCGATCCATCTCTCGTCACGTCTCCTGGCACCGCATATACTAAATTACTTTGTTCAAACGCATGGTGTGCCGTATTAAGAGACCCCGATCTTATATCTGCCTCCACAACAATCACAATATCCGATAAGCCAGAGATCAACCGATTTCTCTGCAAGAAAGCCGCCTTCCGCCCCGACTGTGATTGTAAAACTTTTGCCAATTTCTCATCTTTTAACACCTCCTGCCACTCTGGATATTCTGAGATAACCGCGCCCTTCTTTTGAACTATTTCTTCTGCCAGCCCTTTGTGGCAGGCTGGATATATTTGATCAATCGGCGTACCCAATACCGCCACGGTCATTCCACCCGCATCAAGAGCAGCTCGATGTGCTACCGAATCTTTACCAAAAGCCAAACCTGAAACCACCACCACGCCCTGACGAGCAAGCTCGTAAGCAATTTTATAGCCCTGTTCTCGCCCATAATCAGTACATTTTCTTGCGCCCACCACTGCCACGGTCCTCGGCCGCCCTCTCCCCTCAAATGCATATCTTGCCTCAGTCTCACTAAACCTTTCATCCATACTCGGCATTTCCCCAAAGTAATACAACTTTTTAGGCTTAAGCGCAATAGCTGAAAGACGCGCCGTAAACTGCGTATCTTCAGGTGTAATCCTATTGATTTCCATACAAATACCCTCCATTTTTTACTTGATTATTTAATATCTTTAGTTTTAAGTATTGACATATATATTTTTGTATGGTATACTTCAACAAGTTAGAGGTCGAAGCACAAAAAAGGCACGATCTCTACACCGCACCTAAATAAATCATAATTTCTGTTACCAATATAACAGAAGTTGCGTGTTCTT
>NZ_PRLL01000024.1 GCF_004138405.1 Candidatus Nanosyncoccus nanoralicus | reverse complement strand
TTATCATAGGTTTCGTTTTTAATAATCCCTATTCCTTCAAGATTTAACAACTCTCGCCTCACTGAGTTAATCTGCTCCTCAATCACCCGTGTCATTTCACGGACATAGAAAGAACGTTCAGGATTACCAAAAAATAGACTTAATAATTTTGTTCTAGTTTTTGATCCAAATAGTTTTTCTAATGGAGTATTATTTTCTTTACTCATCTTAACTCTATTTTACCACATCATAAACTTTTTATTCTAAAGACTTCACATCTTTTATAATTTCAGCGTTCAAATCTTTTAACCTACACCACCGAATTTGTTTGTTCCTTTTGAACCAAGTCATCTGCCTCTTCGCCAAATGATAATCATCATACGCCCCAAGGGTTACAGCCTCTTCTTTTGTAATTTCCTTATTCAACATTCGCCATACGAACTGATAAATATTACTTCGCATAGATTGTAAACTCCAATCAAAACGCTTAGCTAATTTTACCGTCTCTAAAACTAATTCCTCGTTTTCAAACATCTGTTGTTCACGAAGTTTAATTCTTTCCCTAATTTCCTCGCTACTCCACTGCACCCCATAAACCAAAAAATCTTCTCCAATTTCTTTTCGATCGAGTTGGTCACTCTTTCTTTCCTGATTAAATTGATAATCATAGATTAAAGCATCAATATAAAGCCCCGTCCCACCGACAACAATCGGATATTTCCCCCTCATTCTTATCTCATAAATTTTTTGTTCAGCATATTTCTTCCATTCGTATACCGTAAATCGCTCGTCTGGATTCACAAGGTCTAATCCAAAATGAACAATATTTTTCCTCTCCTCCATACTAGGCTTAGCCGTGCCCACGTCCATTCCTCGGTAAATCGTTCTCGAATCCGCACAAATAATTTCTCCATCGATTTCTAATGCCAAAGCAATAGCCGCCCCTGTTTTACCAGAGGCGGTAGGACCAACTATTACTATTACTGGTTTCACCATGTCTATCCAGCAAAAGATTAAGCCAAAGCTTTCAGAAAATCACTCAGACTCTTTAGGTCTACTGTTTTTTCCTCATCTTTCAACCTCACACTGACGGTTCTTGCTTCCATATCTTTTGGACCAACGACCAAAATCACTGGAATCTTCATTGAAGTTGCACGACGAATCTTCTTCCCTAGTGAATCATCCGTCTTGTCGGTCGTAAATCTTAGTTCATTATATTTTAACGGCTTGTCTAGCACAATTTGCTTCAGCACATCCTCAATCTCTGAAACATAATCTAGTACCCCATCATTCACTGTTACAATTCTGACTTGTTCAGGTGCACACCAGAATGGGAACCAGCCAGCTGTATGTTCAATAAATACTGAGAGGAATCTTTCAATTGAACCTAGTGTCGCATGGTGTACCATCACTGGTCGCTCTTTTTCACCTTTTTCATTCACAAAATTAAGATCAAAGCGCTCCGGCTGCACAAAATCGAGCTGCACTGTCGCAACCTGGTGTTCGCGACCGATTGCATCCTCCGCCATAAAATCAATCTTTGGTCCATAAAAGGCTGCTTCACCCTCTGCCTCAAAGAAATCTAATCCATTATCAATTGCCGCACTCTTAATTTGCGCCTGTGCCATTTCCCAAAGACTCATATCCCCCAGATATTTATCTTCATCAGAACGGTAAGAAAGTCTTGCTCTTAGCTTCCCCATCCCGACCGTCGCATATAATTCACGCACAATTCTAATTAAATTCTTAATTTCATCCTCAATTTGGGATTTACGACAGAAGACGTGTGAATCATCCTGTGTCAAAGAACGCACCCTGGAAAGCCCACCTAATTCTCCGGATTTTTCATCACGATAATCCGTGGTTGCTTCCATATATCGAACAGGCATTTCTTTATAAGTGCGTGGTCTTGAAGCAAAAATCTGTGCATGGTGCGGACAATTCATTGGTTTTAATGCAAAATTCTCTCCGTTCACCTGTGAATGCACAATAAATAGCTCATCACCAAATTTAGCATAGTGCCCAGAAGTCTTATAGAGGTCCATTTTTGTAATATTCGGCGTCCACACTTTCTCAAACCCAGAAGCTCCTCTTAGTGATAACGAGTATCCTGACATCATTTCCCTAAGCACTGTTCCTCGTGGTGAAAATAGTGGCAATCCCGCACCTACAAGATCAGAAAAACAAAATAGATCCAATTCCTTACCCAGTTTTCTGTGATCTCTAGCTTTTGCTTCCTCAATTCTCTCGAGATACTCTTTAAGCTCATCTTCAGTTTCAAAAGCCACACCATAAATACGAGTCAACATTGGCTTATTCTCGTCTCCCCTCCAATATGCACCCGCAACTCGCATCAATTTAAAAGCACCAACTTCTTTTGCACTTACAATATGTGGCCCCTTACATAGATCAGTAAAATCGCCTAGTTGATAAAATGAAATAACTTCGTCTTCTGGTAGCTCATTAATTAATTCAACCTTAAAATCTTGCCCACTCTGTTTTGCCCAATCTAGTGCTTCCGCGCGACTTTTTTCTGAATATTGCATCTCAAAACCCCGCGCAATCACGCCCCTCATTTTCTTCTCAATTTTAGGCAGGTCAGCATCAGAGATTTTTACCACTTCATTATTTTTTGTCTTTACTCGAGAAAGATCAACATCATAATAAAAACCATCTTTAATCGCAGGGCCCACACCAAACTGAATCCCTGGATACATCTCTGTCAGAGCAGTTGCCATCACATGACTCAAGGTGTGTCGCATTCGGTCCACACGTTCGGTCTCAAAACTCTCAGTACTACTCATGACATTTTCCTTTCTCATTAACTCTTTTATTTTATCATATTTCATGGTAAGATAAAGACAACAAGGGTCGCTAACTCAGCTGGCTAGAGTGTCTCCTTTACACGGAGGAAGTCGGGGGTTCGAATCCCTCGCGACCCACCATATAAAATCGCCAATCCTGGCGTTTTTTTAATGCTTTTTCCCCATACACTCTCCCCTCTCGCTACATCCATAAGCCTTCAAAAAACCTCGGCTTTTCACCAAGGTTTTTTATTTAGTATCTTTCTTTGTTTTTACCACTTTCTTTGTTACGTCAAATTTTTCCATATAATTCCCCGTCAGCAGTCTTGTTTGCGAATAAAATGCCGCAAATGACTGATAGACAATCGCCACGACGGGCATTAACAACCACTGTAGTATCATTAAAATCCGTGGCGTCTTCACCTCTTTTGGTCTTGGTGGCAGCATCTTTAATGACAATAAAATTGTCGTCATCAAACCCACTGAAGCAAAAATCTGAATTAAGCTAATCGTGTTTGGTAAATTAAATGTTAAGAGGTCTTTCGATCTTGAGTTAATAATTTTTGGCACCCATCCCCCAAACGCCACCATTGGTGAAATAGCCGCCAAAGTCACATGTCCTTCTAGTAGGCGTACAAATTTGGCAAAAAGTGGCAAGAATGGCATTTCCCCAATCCTTTTTCTATCTTTTGAAAACAATCTCACCCCTACATAAGCCACGTCCGACGCTCCATAGTCCCATCGGCGAAGCTGTACAAACTGTGCCTTCAACGTCTTTATTAGAGTCTCTTCCATTACCGCATCTTGGTAAATAGCCACATGAATAGGCAAAACTTCATAGTTGCCCTTAAAAAAGAATAATGAACGCCAATATTGATGACCATCTTCTACAATCGTCTTCTTACTCCAAAAACCCATTTCAGACAAAGCAAGTAGTGGCTGCGAGTGTGAAGCAAAATTCTTAAGAGTATGTGAACGCATTGATGAAATAATATTAAAAAATGAGTTCGAAATTGCGATAATCCTCATTGGCGCTGGCGCATCCCAAATATTATTAGTGAACAACGATACTGGCTGATAGCTCAAATGTTGTCTATTTGGATGTACAATAAATTGATACGCTACATAATCAAGATACCACTTACTCATCTTATTATCTGAATCAAGCGACGTTACAATAATATTTTTCAGAGGAATTTTCTTTTTCTTTACAAATTCCAAAAGTTCTCCTGCTGCAAAATTCAAGTTTGGCCCCTTCCCCTGAATCTCATCTTTCAAATCTTTTGGATGCATTACCGTAATAAATTCAAAGAAATCATTTTTAAACTTTTCTTTTAATACTTTTGCGTTTTCAACCATCGCTTCGCCACCGCGTTCCTCATATCCGAACACAAAAATTATTCGTTCATTGTCAAAACTGCCGTCTCTCACAGCTTCCACTGTTGGGATTAATGTTTCCAGACCTTCATTATATGCCACCATAATTACCGCATGATAAATCTCTTTTGGCTTAGGAAAGAATATTGGCTCGTCGTCTACTGTCACTTCACTCTCAGATAATACTAAATCTTTTCCGACTGATAGTAGTTTTAAATTTTCTACATGCTCATTAAAAGCAAATTCCTTACATTTATACTTCAAGAGCTCTTCATAGCGCTCATGTGGCGTCTCAAGATCGACTAACCTTTCGTGCCAGTTCACTTTTTCTGCTCTTTTTGCAGCGTTATAGCCTTGAATTGTACGATAAACAATTCCTACCGCTTTCACTAATGTCACTGCAATAATTAAAAGCAGATAATAAGATCCTAGCGCCGGGCTTATAATCGATAATGCGAACAATAAAATTATCATTGTGTATGATAAAGCTCCCGGCAAAATTTCTAATAGACGATACTTCTTCGTTCTTTTTCCTAATGGAATCTCAAGGTCAGCCCAATCTGACCGCTCAACCGGTTTTTCTTTTTTTCTTCTATCATGCTTTTTACCCCTCACCAAGTAATCTCCAGAGAATTAAAATCGCAAATAAAATCACAGCAATTGTCACAACCAAAAATACACTGGCCACTTTATCACCTTTTTTACGATATAACCTCAAAGCGATCACATTATGTAATACTCCAAAAATTAATGCAAATAACGGATACACCAGCATCGCATGCCATGCTCCGTCATGATATCCACCAGAATTCGACATTGAAGACCATTCTCCACCCTGGTATCTCCCAATATCACCATAGCTCACCTTAACCACTGAAGCATTCGGATGAAGGTTTACTATTGAATAAATAAAAAGTATTATCGAAAAAATAGTCATCACCACCATCAATGTAAACATTGAGCGATGTTTGACATAAACTTCTTTTAGATCCTTAACTAGATCTTTCATCTTTATTATTATAACATTAATTATCTAATAACTTACAGATTAAATTAATTAATAGTTCTTTTTCTGTACCCACACTCTCAGAAATCAGTAATACTAAAGCCGTTAACGCTTGGTCAGAAATCTTTGTCTCCCCCATACTGCTTAATTGAATCTGATTAAAAGCTAAATATACCACAAATAATAAGCCCCCAATCTGCTGATTACCTCGCTCAAACGGCTCGTTCTTCACAATAAAATACAGTAGCTTCGCCGCTTTTCTCGACACCGAGTCATCTTCAGCATTATCCCGCTTAATTTTCTCCGCCAAACTATTAAAATCATCATATTCAACTCGTAATTCCCCAAATCCCCTCTCCTCCCCTATTTTCTCTTTCAAGTCCATCACCAAGTTCTCCATCTCTACTCCAGATAGCTCATGTCTTGCACGACGGTTATTTGACAAAATAAATTTCCCCTTCAAATATTCATCAATTACCTGAAAACTTCTTGTATATTTAGATATAATTTCAATAACCCCCTTTGCTTCACCACTTGATAGTTCATTTCCTCGAATCACTCGCTCGACAATCATCATTGCCGTCTTAATTTCATCTAGTTTTTTCTCTGCCTCCATTTCAGGAGTTCTCTCAAGTTGTTTCTGATTAATCACCACACCCTTTGTAATGTAGTCCTTCAAAATACGGTTTGACCAAACACGAAATTTCGTCGCTTTCATCGAATTTACCCGATAACCAACAGAAATAATTGCATCCAAATTATATCTTTTAACTTCGCGCCTTACCTGCCTTTCCCCCTCCTTACGCACCTCATTTTGCTTCTGACAAGTTTTCGCTTCCTCTAATTCTTCATCTTTATAAATATTTTTCAAATGCCTTGAAATAACAGTTTTATCGACACCAAACAGCTGTGCAATCTGAACTTGCGTCGCCCACATCGTTTCCGACTCAACATCCACATCAAAAACTATTCCCCCTTCTGGCGCTTGATAAATTCCCAGTTTATAGTTCACCCCAGTTCACTCCTATCGCCACATCCGCTTTTAGCTTTACCGGTAATTCTGGTGCCACACTTTCCATAATTTGGACCAAATCCGCCGATACCGCCTCTTCCAAACCTTTAGTACATTCAATAATCAACGAGTCATGCACCTGTAATATTAATTTTGCCTCCTCGTGGTACTTTGCTTTCAATAGGTCATAAGCCCGAATCATTGCCCTTTTCATTAAATCCGCTTCAGTCCCTTGAATTGGCATATTTTGGGCAGCCCTCTCCGCGGCCGACCTTACGATAAAATTAGACGACTTCACATCTGGCGTCGGCCTCCTACGACCAAAATATGTTTCCACAAAACCTTCCTCACGCGCCTGCTTTAAAGTTTTTTCCAAATAATCTTTGATTGGTTTTCTTACTCTAAAATAATCATCAATAAATTGCTTTGCCTCATAAAAATTCATCTCTGCAGAATCTGCTAAACCCTTTGGACTCATACCATACAGTACACCAAAATTGATCACCTTAGCTGCTCGACGCTGCGCTTTTGAGACATCCTCCATCTTAATTCCAAACACTTCTGCAGCTGTTTTGGTATGAATATCAATATTTTGCGCAAATGATTCAATTAACTTCTGGTCCCCCGCTAACGCAGCTGCTAATCGCAGTTCAAACTGTGCATAATCCGCAGACACCAGAACCTTACCACTTTCCGCCACAAATCCTGTCCGAATCCGTTTCCCGTCCTCAGATCTCACTGGAATATTTTGCAGGTTAGGATTTACACTTGATAGTCTTCCAGTTGCAGTTACATTTTGGGTAAAAGTTGTATGAATACGCCCATCTTCTCCGGCAAGCTCTGGTAATGGCAAAATATAAGTCGAAAGCAACTTTGAAACCTCGCGATATTCTTTAATCATTTCAATCACCGGATGCTGCCCTTCTAATTTTTCAAGCTCACTTGCACCCGTCGAAAATCCTCGCGTCGTCTTCTTTATCCCCTTAGTCGGTAATGCTAAGTCCTCAAAAAGTACCTTTGATAATTGTATAGGTGAATTAATGTTAAAATTCACTCCACATACTGAATAAATTTTTTGTTCAAGTTCTGTAACTTTCTCTGTAAACTCTTTTTTAAGCCCTTTAAAGTAGTCCTGATCGATCAAAACCCCAGCCTTCTCCATTTCATACAGCACTGGGATTAATGGCAAATCATAATCAGATAATATTCGATACAGCTTAGGCATCTTTGATAAAATTTTCATCTGTTCCGCATATTCAGCCTGTTCCGCTTCCGTATATTTACCTGCTAATATTCTCTCGCACGGATCTTCCAGTCGCAACATAGCTTGATTATTATCCGTATTCTCCGTTCTCTTTAACGGGTTAATTAAAAAATCTGCCTGTTCTAGGTCCCAAATTTTTCTATCCCCTGCCAAAATTACCTCTGCAAGCTCATCTGAAAGATGCATCTTCTCTTTTAAGTCACTGGCAACGATCATACCCTCCGGTATTTCAAACATTTTCTCTGCAACCACCGCCCCCTCCACTACCTGCACAGAAGTATCCTCACTTAAACCTGTTTCAATGCTCTTTATTTCCTGATTTTTTAGCCTATTCTGATCTTCACCCAATTTTAATTCGTTTCGAAACTTTCTAATCAATGAGTTAAATTCTAGTTTTTTTAACACTGCAATAATTCTCTCTGGTTCTATTACTAGATCCGCAACCTCATCAAGCTGCACCGGAGCATCTGTTAAAATTTTTGCAAGCTCATACGACATTTCGGCCGACCCTCTTCCCTCCTCCAGTCTCTTTTTTACTACGCCAGAAATCTCATTAATATGTTCATACACCCCCCTCAAGCTACCATATTCATTTAACAGCTTCACTGCCGTTTTTTCACCAACACCAGGCACACCCGGAATATTATCCGAATTGTCCCCCTTAAGAGCTTTCAAATCCAAAAATTGACTCTTTAAAATACCA
>NZ_PRLL01000023.1 GCF_004138405.1 Candidatus Nanosyncoccus nanoralicus | reverse complement strand
TGAGGAGATTTTCGGAGATCCCAGCATTGAAAACTACTCATCTCATAAACAACTAAATCCTTTTCAGTGATTTTGTCTAACTCGAGGATGGCTGGCGTGCCAATATTGCCAACAAGATGAATATTATTGAAACGTTCCGGAAATTGACGGAGTAGATTTGTGATAATGGAACAGGTAGTTCCCTTCCCTTTGGTACCGGTAACGCCAATGATCGGTGCTTTGCAATTTTCAAAGAAATAGTTGGTAATTGAGGTCCAATTCTGGGATTTACCACGCTGCTCTGGTTCTAAAATAAATTGAGGATGAACAGAAGGGCTACGAAAAACAAGATCAAAATTCTCTAAGTGAAAATCTGGAATTTGGTGATCCTCGAAATGGTCAAAAAAAGTAAAATGATTGGGACTAGCTTCTAATGAGTGGGTTTTAAAATAAGCTTCTACGGCTTGCCCCTCAAGTCCATGACCTAAAATTGCAATATTCATAGCTCTATTATACTTGGTTTTTAATGGTTTTAGAAATTAAGCGATTCAGCAAGCTGGTTGATAACGGATTTTTCAACAGAGCCAACAGTCACAAAAGCATGTATGCCGGAGCCAGCAAATTCTCTAGCTAACTCAACAATAGATGGTTTATTGATCTCTTTAATGATTTGAGGGAAATCATCGTAGAGTTCAAATTTTTCGGTCATAAAATAATCATCGGTATAGTAGTCAGAGATTTGGCTGACGGTCTGTGCTCCCATCTGGTAGCGTCCCTGGGCGTAGGTTTTAACAGCTTCAATTTCTTCGTCAGAAATTTCACCATTGAGGGCTTTTACCATTTCGATTTGAATAAGGGAGAAAAGTTCGTCAGCAGTCTCAAGATTCACTTCGCCATCAAAGTCCCAAGATGAATAATGTTTACTGCTATTGATGCCACTACCCATTCCATAAACAAGGCCACGTTTTCTGGCTTGGCCAAAAATACGACTACTCATGGTGCCATTGAGGATATGGTTGAGTGCACCCATGGCTTGAGTTTCTTGGCTAGATAATCGTCTAGGGGTGACCATAGAAAAACCAAATGTAATATTACTGGCATCCTTTCTTTTTACGAGAATAGCTGGAGAAGAGTGCAATTTATCTTTGGGGATTTCAAAACGCTTACCTTCTTTGAGGTCCCAATCTTCAAGATTACGCAAAATTTCCTTTTTACGGTGTTTAATTTGTCCAGCAATAATAAAACGCATGTTTTTTGCGGTATGAGTGCGACGATAATGTTCGCGAATATCCTTAAGCTCGATATTATTGATTGTAGCAAGACGCTCTTTAAGGTTGGGAACATCTTCGCCGATAGCTTTTTGAAGCCTTGGCCACAGAAGCCGAGCATAATCATTCATATAACCGGTCAGTTCAGCTTTAACGTTACCTTTTTCACTTCTAAGTTCATCTTCATTAAATTTTGGTGAAGTGATGGCAATGCGTTCTAGATTTAAGATGCGTTCCCATTCAAAATCAGCACATTCGGCTTCATAACAGACAGAATAGTCTGAGGTCCAGGCGTTGTGATAAGCACCATTTTTAGTGAAGTCGGCTTCGTAGGCTTGTTCGTCAGGAAAGACGGAGTTAGCGCCAAAACTAAGGTGCTCAACAACATGGGCAATCTCGTAGAGGTCCGGGGTTTTAGCGAAACGCATACCGCCACGGAATTGAACCTTAATATTCATCACGGAAGCACCGGGGACATCAATAAGAAGTCCTCTCGCGCCGTTTTTTAGCTCGATTTCTTCAACAAAATGTTTCATGACTAGTGCTTGTTATGCTTCTTGTTCTGACGCTGTTTCTTTTTTGATTTACGAGCAGCATTACGTTCTTGATTTAGATTATTTTTGTTGTTTGAACCGGTTTTAAATTCATCATCAAGATTTTTAACGCCAGATTCAATAGTATTTACGCCCTTATTGGTAGCGGATTCGGCCATTTGAGTGAGTTCGGTGTCATATTCTTCGCCATCAATTACGTCGGTAGCAATAGCTTCTTGTTTGGTAATGCTGAGAAGAATCTTGAGAACTTCTTCGCGTAGATTCTTTTGCAAGCCTTCGAAGAGTTTTTGTGACTCGGTGCGATATTCAACTAGCGGATCTCTTTGACCGATTGATCGCCAGTGAATACCTTCGCGAAGGTGTTGCATATTCTCAAGGTGTTGCATCCAGAGGGCGTCGAGAACTTTGAGGTATACTTCACGTTCAATTCGTCGCATGACGTCGGCACCAAAATCTAATTCTTGAGAAGCGTAAGCCTCGCTGACTGCCGTGAGGGCAAGCTTGGCACGATCTGCGGATTTACGCATTTGGCCAATTGTTTCGACAAGTTCTGGGTCAATGTTGAATACTTGGAGGAAATTCTGTTTGAATTTCTTATTAACGCGAGAGCTCTCGATGGTGAGATCTTCGGTGGCCTCTTTCATGAGACGCTTGATTTCTTGGGAGATATTTTCTCCTTCAAGAATTTTTCGACGCATAAGATAGACGACTCGACGATGACGATTAATAACGTTGTCGTATTGAACGACGTTTTTACGAGAATCAAAGTTAAAACCTTCAATGCGACGTTGTGCGGCTTCTAGATTACGTGTAACTGCGCGATTCTGGATTGGGGTGTCTTCGTCAAGACCAACATAGCGAAGGATGTTGCCAAGCTGCATGCCTTGGAAGATACGCATGAGATCGTCTTCACAAGAGACGAAGAATTGAGTGATACCGGGATCTCCCTGACGACCACCACGACCACGGAGCTGATTGTCAACACGGCGTGAGTCATGTCTTTCAGAACCAATCACGACAAGACCGCCCATTTTCTTGACTTCATCAGAAAGTTTGATGTCTGTACCACGTCCAGCCATATTGGTAGCAAGAGTGATTGCTCCCTTTTTCCCGGCCTTTGCAATAATAGCAGCCTCACGCTCGTTATTTTTGGCGTTTAATATTTCATACTTTAATCCAACCTCATCAAGATGTTTGGCGATTAATTCGTTTTTAACGATGCTTGCAGAGCCTACGAGGATAGGTAAACCTTTGGCGTGATATTCCTGAATTGCTTTAATGATGGCGCGGATTTTTCCAGCTTCAGTGCGGAAGATTAGGTCGTCTTTATCGATACGGATAATAGGTCGGTTTGGTGGAATTTGAATAACATCAAGAGCATAAATTTGCTGGAACTCTTCAGCTTCGGTAAAGGCAGTACCGGTCATGCCGGAAAGCTTACGATAGAGGCGGAAGAAATTCTGGAAGGAGATGGTGGCGAGGGTCATTGACTCTTCTTTAACTACTACGCCTTCTTTAGCTTCGATTGCCTGATGAAGGCCTTCATTGTAACGACGGCCATGCATGAGACGACCGGTGTGTTCGTCAACGATGATTACTTCACCTGAGTTAGTCACGACGTAGTCTCGATCACGGTTAAAGACAACTTGGGCGCGAAGAGCTTGATCGAGATGATAGACAAGACGAGAGTTTTCGGCCGAATAAAGATTTTCAACACCAAGCATGCGTTGGACTTTTTCGATTCCCTGGTCTGTAAGGGTGACGGATTTGTGTTTTTCATCAAGTATATAGTCTGCGGAGTCGAGCTTAGCGACGACTTTTGCAAATTGATAATAGGAGTCTGGATTATCGCCTGCAGGAGCAGAAATAATGAGAGGGGTGCGAGCCTCGTCGATGAGAATGGAGTCAACCTCATCTACAATGGCAAAGTTTAATTCACGTTGCCTGAGGAAATCAACCTCATTAACCATATTGTCGCGTAGATAATCAAAGCCAAACTCGTTATTGGTACCATAAGTAACATCGGCGGCATAAGCTTCTTTTCTCGTGCAAGGCTTAAGGTGCTGCATGCGTTCGTCATCGTGGTCTTCGTTGATGTATTCTGGATCATAGATGAAGCTGGCATCGGCAATAATTACGCCGATACTAAGTCCAAGAAAGTGATAGACTGGAGCATTCCAACCGGCATCACGTTGTGCGAGGTAGTCATTAACGGTAACTACGTGAACACCGCGTCCGGTTAAGGCATTAAGATAGGAAGGGAGAAGCGCTACAAGAGTTTTACCTTCACCAGTTTTCATTTCAGCGACATTACCTTCATGGAGTACGATACCGCCGATAAGTTGAACATCAAAATGGCGCATACCGAGAACGCGGAAAGTGGATTCACGAACAAGAGCGAAGGCGTCAGGTAAGAGTTGGTCAAGAACTTTGTCTTCTTCCTTGGCTAGAGATGTTGGTTGACTTTGACTATGATTCTTAGATTTTTGGGGTTTTTCAGTTGCCTTAGCCTGTTTAGCAAGGGCAACTTTAGCTTCAGCTTTTTTGCGAAGATTTAGTAGGCGCTCTTTTAGGATATTGGTCTGTTCTTGTAGCTCCTGGTCAGACATAGCTTGATATTTTGGCTCAAGCTTATTAATACCCTGCACGATTTTTTTCATGCGCTTAAGATTCCGTTTTTCAGGATCGCCAAAAACTCCTTGGAGTACACGAGTGGTTAGGGTCTTATCAGCCAATTTGTCGGTTGGCTTCTTTTCTTTTTTTACTTTTTTCGACATAGTCAGTCAAAACCTCCAAAAACAGTATTATATTATGAATGTATTTTATCATAAAAACTGCATGAATTAATGATCCATGCAGTTTTAAATGATATTTTCTTGATTAATCCTTACTTTTCGCGACGAAAGAGGCGGAGGATAGGATTTTTACGTAGGTGTGGATTAGTCTCAATCTTATAGCGACGAATTTGACCGGTTAATTTTGCTTCAAGAATATCAATACCAGCAAAAACATTTGAACACTCATCCTTGGCTGCAATAACCTTTCCACCTGGAATCTCCATTGCTACAGAAATTTCATATTTGTTACCGTGTGAACGGTTTACCTCGGTGACAACAATCTTTGCAACAACATCTTTTTTGCTACCACGTGGAAGGTAACGATCTAATTTACCAATGCGCTTGGTGGCGTATTTTTGAAAGCTTTCTTCAACTTTGTAGTTACTGCCGCTAATATCAATTTTTTCAATCATATATACTCCTTTCGCTTATTTTACCATATCAAGTAATAATTAATTGATTTATAACTCGTCAACCCCAAGATATGGTTTAAGGACAGCAGGTACTTTGAGTTTGCCATCTTTCTCGGCAAAGTTTTCGATGACGGCCACCATGGTGCGGGCAAGAGAAATGGCAGTACCGTTGAGGGTGTGAAGGGTTTCAATGGTACCATCTTTGCGTCGTACACGGATATTAAGGCCTTTGGCTTGGAAATCAGTACAGTTTGAACAGCTGGTGAGTTCGCGATATTTTTGATCAACTGGTGACCAGTATTCGATGTCGTATTTCTTAGCGGCGGGTGCTCCGAGGTCTCCGGCGGCTATATTGATGATGTGATATGGGATACCTAGTTCTTGCCAAATCTCTTCTTCGATAGCACGAATTTTTTCATGAATTTCTTTACTCTGTTCTGGAAGACAGAAAGAATACATTTCTAATTTATTGAATTGATGAACCCGGAAGAGACCACGTGTATGTTTGCCGTAGGTGCCGGCCTCTTTACGGAAACAGGCAGAAAAACCAGCATAGAAGAGAGGAAGTTTATCTTCGTCGATGATTTCATCCATGTGATAGCCAGTGATTGGCATCTCAGCGGTTGCAATCATGGCAAGATCTTCGCCTTCGATATAGTATTCGTCGCTCTGTTCAGAGCTTCTTGGGGCAAAACCAGTTCCTTCAAGTACGCGGGAGTTTACCATATCTGGGACATCCATGAGAGTAAAACCATGTTCGGTGACTTTTTTAATACCGAATTGAATTAAGGCGTTTTCAAGTAAAGCTAGGCCGCCTTTGATGTAGTAGAATTTGGCACCAGCAACCTTAGTGCCGCGTTCAAAATCAACCCAGTCTCTTGAGGTGGCGTAATCTAGGTGATCAACGCCTTCGGCTTTTTGCTCACCCCATTTTGCGACCTCAACGCTAGCACTTTCGTCACCCAGTGGCACGTCTTCAAAAATAATATTAGGTACAGCTTTGAGAAGATTTTTAAAATTTGTCTCTTCATCGTTTAATTTTGCCTCTAAGGTTGCAATTTGTTCCTTAAGGACTTTACCACGATTGATTTGTTCTTCAGTGGGTTTGCCACCTTTCATTGACTCTGTATTCTGGTTTCGTTCTTTACGAAGGGATTCTACTTCTTGGAGGGTGGATTTTCTTTGATCATCAAGAGCAAACAATTTATCGAGGTCAATATTTTTGTACATTTTTTCGTTGATAGAATGTTGTACTAATTCGCGATTGGCTCTAATGAAATTAATATCTAACATTTTTACCTCTTTTCTTTTGGGTTATCAGTTAATTGTCGGTTTTGCGTTTAATGATCGGGAATGGTACGGCCTCGCGGCCGGAGACACCTTCAAGCAGCCAGAAATTGCGTTCAGAGTTACCCCATCCACAGGCAGGTGGCATGCCGTATTCGAGCATTTCAACAAAGTCCATATCAAGCATTTGAGCTTCATCATCGCCAGAATCACGCATGGCCTGCTGCTCTTCAAAACGGGCAAGCTGATCGATCGGATCATTTAATTCAGAATAGCCATTCCCCATTTCGGTACCTGCAATAACTGGATGGAATCGTTCGGTAACTAGGGGGTTATCTGGAGAGATTTTGGCGAGTGGTGAGAGACTGAGCGGCTCTTCGATTAACCAGAATGGACCGCCGGATTCTTTGCGGATAAGTTTCCATAAGTTATCAATCAATCGAGAATCTGCTTGGTTTGGTTTGACTTCAACATTATTGGCCTTAAGAATCTGTACGATTTTGGCGCGATCTGGGTTAAAGACGTCGATATCAAAATGCTGCTTGATGAGATCAGCGTATTTAATGCGTGGCCATTTTTGTGACAGGTCAATTTCAAAACCACCAACGGTGAATTGTAAGGTGCCCCAGGTTTTCATGGCAACATATTTAATCATCTCTTCATAAAAGTCCATGCCGTCTCGGTAATCTTCGAAGGCAGCATAAGATTCGAAGGCAATATGTTCTGGAAGATGTTCGTCGTCAACACCTTCATTACGGAAGCGAGGGCCAATATCGTAAACTTTTTCAAAGCCTGCACCAAGTAAACGTTTTAGAGGGAGTTCTTGTGAGATGCGTAGGTAGAAATCTTCGTCTAGGGCATCCATGTGCGTGACAAAGGGTGCGGCGTCAGCTCCACCAGTGGTGTGTTCAAGAATTGGGGTGTTAATCTCAATAAATCCGTGCTCATTCATGAAATCACGGGTGGCTTGCCAAAAACGACTACGACGAACGAGGCGTTCTCGCACTTCGGGGTTAACGTTCATGTCAACATAACGTCGACGGTAACGCTCTTCTTTATTAGTGAAGCCATCGCGGCCAGGTAATGGGCGGAGGGCTTTAGTTAGGAGGCGCACTGCGTCGGTAAAAACGGAGATTTCACCAGTTTGAGACTTACCAACAAGTCCAGTTGCTTCGATAAAATCACCAAGATCGAGGAGTTTAAGAGTTTTAACGGAGAGTAAACCTTCTTTTATATCGTCAGATTGCTTCATGAAGAGCTGAATCTCGCCAAAATAATCGCGGATTTTTACAAAAGCTAGTTTACCGAAGCTTCGGATGGCGGTAATACGTCCAGCAATGGTTACTTCTTTTTGATCAAGAGATTCAAAGTTCTCTAAGATTTCAGAAATTTTGGTGTCACGGTTTGAGTGTGCTGGATACGGATCGATACCGAGGTTTTTGATCTCTGATAGTTTACGTAAACGCTCATCCCTGTAGTCGCTAATTGTTGTCATAGATTAATTATACCATGTCTCTGTTCTGTCTCTAGAACAGCTTAATTTAATAAAGGTGACTAAATTTTCATAATTTCGGCTTCTTTAGTCTTGAAGAGTTCATCAATTTTGCCTGAGTAATTTTTGATTAGTTCATCGATTTCTTTTTCGCCGCGTTTCTTGACGTCTTCAGAGAGATCTTCGGCGGATTTTAATTCTTTTCTGGCATCATCACGTACTTTGCGAAGAGCTACTTTAGCTTCCTCAACTTTGGCTGAAGCAGATTTTACAATTTCCTTCCTACGTTCTTCAGTGAGTGGTGGAACTGGTACGCGAACTACACGGCCATCATCTGCTGGGTTAAGGCCCAGTGTCTGGTCAGCACGAATGGCTGAGGCAATGGCCTGAATAGTTGATGGATCAAACGGTGTAATAAGGAGCATCGTGGCCAATGTCACCGCTGGTGATGCCACGATGC
>NZ_PRLL01000022.1 GCF_004138405.1 Candidatus Nanosyncoccus nanoralicus | reverse complement strand
GCCTCCACTGTTAACCCATTCTCAACCGGCATCGCCGCTCGTACTGCCAATGTCCAGCTTGGTAGCATTCTTTGGATCCAGGGTATCATCCTCGTTCTTATGCTTATTGCCGCCATCATCTACACTATGCATTACGCTAAAAAAGTCAAAGCTGGCAAATATAAAGACGATTCCGCTGTTGCTTCAACCTTTAAAGCCATCGACCTTAAAGCCGTTCCTGAGTATACAGGAAAGCGCAAACTCATTATGGGAATTTTCGCCTTTACTTTTCTTATCATGATCATCTCTCTTATTCCTTGGTCTAATTTTCGCATCACTCTTTTTGAAGACTTCCACACTTGGCTTGCTGGTATTCCAGTTCTCAGTAATATTCTAGGCGTCGGGCATAACGTTGCCCTCGGTTCTTGGTACTTTAATGAAATTTCCGCCCTCTTCTTAATTTCTGCCCTTATTATTGCCTTCATCTATCGCAAAGGTTTTCACGAAAAAGAGGTTTCCATCACAGACACCTTTATTGATGGTTCAGAACAACTATTAAGCGTCGCCGTCATTATTGCCGTTGCAGCCGCTGTCTCTATCGTCATGCGCAGTGGTGGTATCGAAGACACTATTATTCACTGGGGTGAAACCGGACTTAAGAACTCAAATGGCGGTATCGTCGGTATTCTTGCCTACATCTTCTACCTTCCACTTTCCTTCATCATTCCATCATCCTCAGGTCTTGCTGCTGCTTCCATGCCAATCATCGCCCCAGTTGCCGACCTCGTGGGGTCCACTAAAGAAACTATGATCGTCGCCTTCGCTACTGCTAACGGCTTATTAAACATGATCGCACCAACAATCGCCTCACTCATGGCCGGCCTCACTCTCGCTGGGGTTTCCTATAAAACCTGGGTCAAGCGCGTCCTTCCAATTATGATCCTCTTCGTCATTATTAGCCTGGCTGCAGTATTCATCATGGGGGTTATCTAATGGCTAAAATCGTCGTCGCACTTGGTGGCAATGCCTTATCAAAAGATGGTAAGGCAACCGCCGCTGATCAACTAGCCGTCGCCAACGAAACTGCTTCGGAATTGGTTAAATTAATCACCGCTGGACACACCCTAGCTATCGTCCATGGTAATGGCCCGCAAATCGGCAATATTATTCTTCATGAAGAAGCTATTAATACCGAAAAGACTCCAACTATGCCAGTCGATGTAGCTGGCGCCATGAGTCAAGGTCAGATTGGTTATTGGCTACAGAATGCCTTAAGAAATCAATTAGAACAACTTAAAATCAAAAAACCAATTGCTTCAATCGTCACCCAAGTTCTCGTCTCAAAAGACGATCCAGCCTTCAAGAACCCAAGTAAGCCAATTGGACCTTTCTATACCGAAGAAGAAGCAAAAAAACTTGCTAAAACTCGTGGTATTACCGTTAAAGAGGACGCCGGTCGTGGCTGGCGCAAAGTTGTGCCCTCACCAATGCCGCTTTCAATCATTGAATCCGACCTCATCAAAATTGCCATCGGCAACGGTGCCGTCATTGTCGCTGGGGGTGGTGGTGGTATCCCAGTCTACTACGATCAACATGGGCGATTAACTGGTCTTGAAGCAGTTATTGACAAAGATTTTGCCGCCGAAAAACTTGCCGAAACTATTGATGCCGACATTCTATTAATTCTCACCGCAGTCGATAATGTTAAGGTTAATTACAAACAACCAGACGAAAAAACGCTTACCGAACTCACCGTCGACGATGCCTTTAAGCTAATTGCTCAGGGTCAGTTTGCCGCTGGTAGTATGCTTCCGAAAGTTGAAGCCGGCGTCAGCTTTGTATCGGGAGCCAACAAGCGCGTTTGTATCATCACTTCACCTGAAAAAGCCTCTAAAGCGATTGAAGGTAAAGCCGGTACTCGCATTATCGCTAATTAAAAGCTCTTGGTACTCGAAACTTATTATTGTAAACCACGCATCGTCATTCTGACGTTTCGTGGTTTACTTTTTCCCCAAAAAATAGTATAATAATCCCGTTACGCGCTCTAATTAGGAGTAAAAAAATTATGGCAAAAAAAGTAATTGGTAATTTAAAGTTACGCATCCCTGGTGGCAAAGCCACCGCAGGACCTCCAGTTGGTTCAACTCTTGGTCAGTGGGGTCTAAACATGATGGATTTCATCAATCCATTTAACGAGAAAACCAAAGACTACAACGGTAAAAACGTTATTGTCCACATCCAGGTTTTCGAAGATCGCACTTTCGCATGGACTTGTCTCGGCCAGCCAGTCGATGACCTAATCCGTGAAGAGTTAAAACTTCAAAAAGGTTCCGGTCGTCCAAACACCGAAAAAGTTGGAAAAATCACTCGCGAACAACTAGAAAAAATCGCAAACATCAAGATGGAGCAACTTAACGCTATTGATCTTGAAGGTGCCATCAAAGTTGTCGCTGGTACTGCCCGTTCAATGGGTGTCGAAATCGCTGAATAATTTATTTATTCAAACTAATATTAATCATGGGAGGGTTGAAAAAGTTTTATCAACCCGTTACTACCACAGAAAGGAAAAATATGGCCGAAGAAAATATCAAGGCAGAAGAAATGGTTGTTTCCGAAACTGTCGAGGTTACTGAAACCCCAGAAACTGCTGAAAAGTTCGCCAAAGCTGGTAAAAAGTCTAAGAAACACGTCGAGGAAGTCAAAGCTGAAGAAGAGCGCAAAGCTCGTGCAGCTGAAAACAAATTAGCTGAACTCGAAGTTAAGCCAAAAGGTGAAAAACCAGTCACTCGCTCCATCCTAGAGCGCCGCGGCAAAAAATACCAAGCCGCCTACAAAGACATTGACCACGCTAAGTTCTATACTCTAGCAGAAGCAATTGCTCTTGCAGTCAAAACCAACCCAGCAAAGTTTGCTGCCACCATCGAGATCCACACCCGTCTTGGTGTTGATCCACGCCAGGCAGATCAAAACATCCGTACCACTCTTGTTTTGCCTCACGGTAATGGCAAGGAAGTTCGTGTAGCTGTTTTCGCTCCTGAAGATGAGTGCAAAAAGGCCAAAGCAGCTGGTGCTGATATTGCTGAAGATACCGAATTTATTAAGCAACTAGAAAAGGGAATTATCAATTTCGATATTCTTATTTCTACCCCTGCTTACATGCCAAAACTTGGTAAATTCGCTCGTCTCTTAGGTCCAAAAGGCCTTATGCCAAATCCAAAAGCTGGTACTGTTACCGCTGACATCGAAAAGGCAGTCAAAGAGTCTAAGGCCGGTAAGATCGAATATCGTGTCGACAAGCAGGCTATTGTCCACCTTGGTCTCGGTAAAACCAACTTTACTGAAGCTCAATTGCTTAAGAATGCTACCGCCTTCCTTGATTCATTGAAATCAATGAAGCCAGCTTCTCTCAAGGGTCAATACATTAAGAGTATCTTTGTTTCATCAACCATGGGCCCATCCATTGCTGTTGAAAACATTTACAACTAGATAAGATACTCAAAGAAAATATACCACCGTATGGTGGTATATTTTTTATATAAAATTTCAATAGTCCATAGTCTTTTTACATATTGTTTTATTCGCAATATTGTAATAATTACATACTATTTTTACAACATATATATCTTTAAAACACCGTTAAACATAAAAATCATCCACCATTTTTTAAACATGATGATAGAATAAGCACATAGTAAAAAACACAGCGTTTTTATAGTATCAATAAAATTAGAAAAAGTAGAAATATATGTTTTTTAAAAAAGCAACTAATCACTATCACAAATATCATTTAAACATGATGCTCACTCTATTAGTTTGCAATCTTGCTTTTTTATTGTTTTCGTCATCCAAGGTTTTTGCTGTGAACACTTCCATCGCTATTACTGGCAATGCCGTTATTAATCAGGCCACACCAACCAAAGATGGCACCAACTATTTTCGCTCTCTCAATGTCAACGTCAAGACTGACAGTAATACAGGTTATGAACTTTATATTTCTGGCGGCACCGAGGACTCCGCTCTCTCCAGTACAGACCCTTTAAACACCTTTAAAATCAATTCGGTCTCCGGCTACAATAATTTTATCGACGATATGAAAAATCAATACGGCTACAACACCAAAGATACTGATAATCACTACTACAATTACATTCCAAAACTCAGTACTCCAGCTCTTCTTACTAGCACTGAAGATCCTTCCGATGATAATTTCAAACTAAACATCGGAATGCGTCTTGATCGCAAAGTCCCGTCTGGTGATTATCAAGGAAAAATTATCTTTACCGTCCTTTCCGAAAAAGAGTCAAAGGCCAATATCGTTACCGGACGCAAATTTAATACAGCCTTGCGCACGGCTCTTGGAATAAAAGATACTTCTCTCGTCAATAGCCCTGAAACTCAAATTCCCGATGACAGAAAATATTATCCCGATCTAATCCTCAGCATTGGTCAAAAGAAGTGTGCTGATGTTAACATCCGTCCTGATAGCATCGTTAAGATTTCCACTCCAGATTCTGAGTCCGATGTTTACATGGGTATTTATCGTCCAGCTAACGACTGGGACAAAATCTGTATCTGGTCAAAAGCTACCGAATTTGTTTTCCCAGAAGATCTTTCTTATATGTTTGCTGGATTCACTGGTACCGGATATAATCTCAAATTCGAATTTAGAGACCGTCGTTCTGATAAAATGCTTAATTTCTCCAAAGTGAATAATATTTCACATATTCTTTATCAAACCAAAGGCTGGAGTAATCACGACATTGACAGCTCAGAATTTTTTACATATTTTAAAAATTCACCAATTAAAAATATCGAGTCCGCCTTTGAAGACTCTACAGTCTCCAGCATTGGCGATGTCTCTTTTGCCAAACACGCCAACAAGATTGCTCGCGCCTTCAAAAATACCGATCATCTTGGTGCTACCGATTTCTCATCTTGGGAAGTTAGTGATGCTGACGATGCTACTTCTTTATTTGAGAATTCAGCCATCCCTACTATCGAGCTTCCAAAAGCCACTTTCAAAAAGACTACGTCAACAGCCAATATGTTTAAGAATTCCAAAGCAGGTACAATAGACCTAAGTACCGCCACCTTTGAGAAATCAACTGATGCTTCATATATGTTTAATAATAGCTCAGCTTCAACTATTACTTTTCCTCTTGCTAATTTCAATGAAACCACTAACGCTAAATCTATGTTTGAAAACGCACGACAACTTAGTAGTCTAGATCTCAAACACGCCAAATTTGATAAAGTCAAAGATTTTTCTAATTTCTTAAAAAATACTACCTCACTCTACGTAGCCGATCTCTCCAGTCTAAAATTCACTAGCGCCGAAGACCTTTCTTATATGTTTTCTTATAGCCGAGTTGAAAATCTCACCCTCAATCCTCAAGATATGGGTGGCGACCATATCACCAACATGGCATTCATGTTCGAGGAATGCTACATTAAGGAAGCTGATCTTGGAAGAATTCACACAGGTGAACTCACAGATGTCAAAGGCATGTTCAAAGGAACCAGCTATGTTACAAAGATTACTCTGCCTCAGGTCTTTAATACTAGTAAAGTCACCGATTTTAGTTATATGTTTACACAGATTTATAACCTAGCAGAGCTAAACAATTTCGATAAAATAAACACCATCAGCGCACTAGATATGAATCATATGTTCGAGAGAACTATTCTTAATGCAACCATAGATTTTTCACTACTAAAAACAAATGCAGTCACCGATCTCTCCTACATGTTTTATCAAACCGGCCTATCAAATAATGTATCTTTCTCTCCAGGCTTTAATACTAGTCATACAGTGACCATGGAGAGTATGTTTGAAAGTTCTAGTAGTGTAGTCGTTGATCTCTCGCATTTCTCCTTCACAAGTATAGAGAATATGTCAAAGATGTTTAGTACCACTGGAGCCAGCGCAGAAGGAAAAGAGTGTTCAGGATATGGACCAAGTGAAGTCACCTGGCCAGCCACCACCCAACCTGCGCCAGTACTTACTACTCTTAAATCACTTTTCCACGGTAACTGTGGCATTACAAAAATTAAAGCCCCCAAGATCACCGCTCCTAGCCTCAAAGACACTAGCTTTGCTTTCTCGGGTCTCGGCGAAATTACCGAAATCAACCTTGATGGATTCGACACCAGTGCTGTTGAAAATATGCAAGCTATGTTCTCCGGAAACTCTTATGGTTTTATGAAAAATCAGCACATTAAAATCAGCCTCAACACCTCTAGTGTTAAAAATATGTCAAAACTATTCTATGATACCTATGTCTCATATCTAGATCTAAGTGATTTTAATGTAAGTAATGTCACCAACCTAAGCTCAGCTTTTGATTACACCTGGCTCTATGAGGTAGATCTCACAAATTGGGATACTCATAATGTTACCGATATGTCAAACTTATTTAGGAGTTCAACCTGGATTACAAAGATTTACGCTTCTGATAGTTTTGTTACCACAAATGTCACTGCCTATAGTAATATCTTTGCTCTTGGCGACTCTTATCGTGGCCAGGCCGGATCCACAGTACCAGCTAGCAGTCTAGCTCACGCCCGTATAGATGGCGGCTCAGCGGCCCCAGGAGCCTTCTGGCGAAAGTAAAAGCCAACAGGACTACCAATAACCTTAAGAATCTCTAGTATAAAATAGGGCACCAAGGTGCCCTATTTTACTATTAGTCATCGATATTTCGCATGTCTCACCAAGTGCCTTACGTATTTAAAACCCACTGCAGATCATCTAACACTAAACTATTAACACCGCACCATTGACCATTAATATACCACCATATACCCAGATAGATTCTTAAAAGTTATTATATATCCATAATTAATAATACCCCTTCCTATACCCTGATCCGCAAACTAAAGTTAAGCTTAACGGATTAAAAAATCCACCCCATCATTACAGGGCGGATATTAATTTTACAACCTTTCTAAGGCTTCGCCTTAAAGTAACCTCTAAGGCCAGGCTTACCAATCCTTGCGTAAGTCGCATCTACACTACCCGCACTATATGACCAGCTAGCATCACCAACTAGCTGACTACATTGACCAAACATATTAGTTGAAAGGGAAAGATTCGTTCTATCAAATTCCTCTGGCCCATAAATCGTTTTTAGCCAATTGTTCTGATAAAACATCATACTCATATCAGTTACATTCTTCGTATTAAAACCAGACACATCAATAGTTTCAACATAAGACGTACCCATAAACATTCCATTCATATCTGTTACATTTTCAGTATTAAAACTCGACGCATCAATACTTTTTGTCGCTGCTAGATTCCTAAACATATCCTTCATATTAGTAACAGTACTAGTATTAAGACTTGAAAGAGACAAATTCTCTGGCCCTTTAAACATAAGGAACATTTTCTCCATTGTTGTCGCATTGCCACCTTTTAGTTTAGAAAAATCCGCGTGTGTATCTGCTGTTGCCTTATAGAACGTATGCATAAAGCTCGTGGCATTCTCAAAGGTTATCTTAGACATATCAAGCCCCCTCAAATTAGTATATGCAAAAGCTGCCTCCGCATTTTTTGCAGCATTAATATTTTCGAGGTGTAAAATTTTTAATAGTGGACTCGTACTAAGCAATGCATTGGTATCTTGGGAGAATATTGAATCCATCTTCTTGGTCTTCGAAAAATCAATCCCGTCAAGGTCAATTTCACCAAAGCAGGACGCATTATTTCTTTTAAAACTAGCCACTCTACTTAAAAACAAAGTTGCATCTTCCGGCGCATAAACAATATCCGCCTCTGAATACCAAAATATATAATTCTTCCCACCTTTATAATCATTCCACACATAAATAGGGAGATCTGAGCCTGTTTCAGCTTCGTTAAAACTACTACTAATACCGGCTTTCAGCTGATTAGTTCTCTGAAAGGTGTATAGAGTGTTAGGACATCGTGCAAATGGCATGCGATAGTTATTGCCTCCACTATACAAAGGCGTATTATGTACACTATTATTTTTCTTAAATGCTAATTTTTGGGATCCCTGCACCCGAACTATCACCAACTCCTGGCGCACTTGCCGTAGTCTTATTTACCACCAACATTGGTGAACCACTACCAGGAAGTGCCGAAAAATTTGTCTGATCAATCGATACACCCCATTCTTTCTCGTTAAAATTTGCAAGAGTCTTGCTGGTACTAAGTGGCATAATTCTACCCGTATTATCCGATTGGCTTGGCCTCAAAATCGAGTCTGCCCCAGCACTAGATAACATCACCTTATATCCAGAACGATTATCCGTCCGAACTTTCATCAAAACATCACGTACCTTTGCTGATTCGTGCGCCCCCTTATCAAAATTAAAATTCAATTCATTTCCCGCATCCACACCATTCAAAGTCATTGAAAGTGATTCAGCAAAAACGTTGTGATTATTACATACAAAGAAGCATATAAGTGAAAAAATTAAGCCACTAATCTGTTTAATTTGAATAGTACTCTTAATTTTTACTATCATAATTACCACCAGTCTACCACAAGCATAATAGATAAAGCAAAGGTTTATATAAATATAACAACATTATTTCTACAACGTTTATGCTAACTTAGACGTAATATTTCATTAGACTTAATTTATCCAACAAAAAATACCCCGAAGGGTATTTTTTAAATAAATTCGTAGACTCGGTTTTTAATTAAGCTAATTCAACAACAGCACCGGCTTCTTCAAGAGTTTTCTTGAGAGCTTCAGCTTCATCTTTCTTAACTTTTTCCTTGACAGTTGCAGGAGCACCATCAACGATAGCTTTTGCTTCACCAAGACCAAGGCCAGTAGCCTCTTTAACAGCCTTGATTACAGCGATCTTCTGAGCACCAGCGTCTTTAAGAACGACGTTGAATTCAGATTTGCCTTCTTCTTCAGCAGCAGCGGCAGGAGCAGCAGCAACAGCAACAGCGGCAGCAGCAGGCTCAATACCATATTCATCTTTAAGAGTATTTTTGAGTTCGTTAACTTCAAGAACGGTAAGATTTACTAGTTCTTCAGCTAATTTTTTAATATCAGCCATGTTAGACCTTTCTATAATTAGTAATTTAATATTTGTTCTTTTAGAACATTACAACATTGATTGTTTTAATATAAACCCGAAGGATATATCAAATTTAAGCTTCTAGCTTTGCTTCCAAACCGGAAACAATACCAGAAAGTCCACCGGAAAGACCAGAGATAGAATCGTTGACTGGTGAAAGCAATTGTGCAACCACCTGTGCGACCAATTCGTTCTTGGAAGGAAGAGCAGCAAGTGCAGTAATTTCAGCAGTGTCGATCATGCGACCAGCTTCGCTAAAACCACCAACCAGCTTCAATGCCTTATGTGTCTTTCCAAAATCAGCTAAGATTTTTGCTGGAGCAACTTCGTCAGAATCAGAAATTGCATAAACCAATTGTCCAGTTAGGTGAGTGGTATCGGTGTCTTTATAGACAGCGATTTCATTCATCGCAACACGAACCAAGCGGTTCTTTACAATTTTGATCTTTACGCCCTGCTCACGAGCAGATTTACGCAAATCCTCAAGATCAGCAACGGAAAGTCCCTGATAATTTGCGTAAGCAGTTAGCTTTGCGTTTGAAAGTAGCTCAGTTAAATCAGCAACCAATGTATTCTTTTTATCTTTTGAAATTGCCATAAAAAGTTTTTCCTTGATTGTTAAGAAGTCTACGAATTGTTAAAATCCGTTACCAATTTTAAGAATTTTCCTCGGTGACCTAATTAAGACCAGCCTAAAGATGCAAATACTTTATACACCTCTATGCTAGATCCGTCACTGTCTATGGTAACTGACAATATTGTATCAGATTTCCAAATATATTGCAAACTAATAGAAGAAGGGAACGGATAAAACTTTTTACTCGTGATGGTATTTTCCACCAAGATTAATTTCCTGCGCACGATATATCTGCTCACTGAGCATTACGCGCACCAATTGGTGGGGAAAAACCAATTTCGAAAAGCTCCACACAAAATTAGCCCGAGCCCGAATTTCATCTGTAAAACCAAAGGCGCCCCCAATCAGAATTACCGCCTCTTTAGCATCAACGAATTGCTGGTTAAGTTTATTAGCTAACTCCACGGAAGATATATTTGTTCCACGCTCATCTAAAACTATCACAAACTCATGTCCCGAAAATGGCCACCCCTCTAAATATTTTAATAACTTATCCTCATCAAAAAACTGCCACTCAACATTAAACGGCTTTTTTAACCTTTTTTCATACTCAGAAATCGCCATATTCACCCAATCTTGGTGCTTTTTTCCTCCAGCAATCACACGAATCATATATCTCACCCTTCCTGTCTTATTTGTTTAATTATAGCAGAATCACCCCTCTCTATAGTCATAATCACAACACAACCTGTGCAATACTTTTGTTTTTATTACAACACATGTCAAGCAATCTCTGTTAGTGCTGTGGAAATCTCTAGACAAATTATTTGTTGACTTTTTTACAGGACTGACATAATATAATACTAATATTATATTAAACAGACAGGATGCGAGGTGATGTCTGAATTACCAGAAAAACAAATAAAA
>NZ_PRLL01000021.1:5173-10770 GCF_004138405.1 Candidatus Nanosyncoccus nanoralicus | reverse complement strand
TCGGTCAAACGAAGAGCAGGCCGCCTCTTCGCGCGCCATGACCCTCGGCCTCCCTTATCTTGACACCCGCCCCATCGAGGAAACTCTGCCGCTACTTTTTGGCATCATCGATATCCAAAGAATGCATAGCGACTACATCCTTCCTCTCCAAAAAGGTGGTAACGGCCTCCCTTATCAATTTATGGTCACTAGTCAAACTCCCCGCAGCACTATCAAGGAATTTAGCGAGAAGTTTAATATAAATGGTGATGGAATCGACTTTTTCCTTATTTCAAACAGCGCTTATCAAGTTCTCATGCTCCGCTATGATCCGCCAAGGCAGGTTCATTATGATGACATCCGAATTGCCAGCGATGGTGATTCCGAAACTCTTGCTTCGGTCTCTCAAACCCTTAACTCCGTCGGTACCGATAAAGTCTTTGACTTCCTTCTAGATCAGGCAGACAAGCTTGGCGCCTCCGATATTCATATTGAAAATCTACGCGAATCCATTCGTATTCGTATGCGCGTTGATGGTATTTTGCATCCAGTCGCCAATCTTGAGCGTGATCGCTATCGCGTTTTCATGGGTGAGCTTGGTTCTCGCGCTGGTATTTCTTCCGCCGCCAAGACTCCGCAGTCTGGTCACATGCAAAAAGATATTTTTCGTGACGGCTCCTCTCATCTCTTGAATATCCGTGTCGAAACTGTTCCGACCATGTATGGCCAGGATGCTGTTATGCGTCTCTTTAACTTCGATGAATCGCTCCTCAATCTTAATCTTCTCGGTCTCTCTGATCACGAGCTTTCTGAAATTAACGAAGTGATTTCGCATCCTCGCGGCCTCGTTCTCATGGTCGGTCCGACTGGTTCTGGTAAGTCTACTACTCTCTATTCCATGATTAATGCTCTTAATACCACCGATCGTAAGATTATTACTCTCGAGGATCCAATCGAATATGGCATTTCTGGCATTTCTCAAATCCCCGTCAACACTACGGAGGGCGGCTCTTTTGCCGACGGTCTGCGCTCCATTCTTCGTCTCGACCCTGATGTTGTGATGGTTGGTGAGATTCGTGATGGCGATACTGCCAAGACTGCAATTCAGGCCTCTATTACCGGTCACCTTGTCCTAAGTTCCTTCCACGCCAACTCCACCGCTGCTGCCTTCTCTCGTATGATCGACCTGATTGGTACCAACCCAATTTTTTCCAGCTCCATTCGCATGGTGATGGCTCAGCGTCTTGTGCGTAGTCTTTCAGAAAATAAACGTGAATTTACTCCAGATGAGACCACCCGTCAATTCGTTCTTTCAAAGCTTGAAGGTCTTCCTGAAGAGGTAATTTATGACCAACTTGGGTTTAACCTTGATCCGAATAACTTTACTCTCTTTGAAGCTGTTCCGTCTGGGCTTGATGATCCATTCGGCTATAAAGGTCGTAAGGTGATTATGGAACAGCTCACTGTTTCTGAGGAAGTGCAGAAATATATCCGTGGTGACGTTGAAGATATTAATACTGATGCTATCGAGAAAACTGCTAGAAAAGCTGGTCTCATTACGCTTGAGCAAAAAGGTATTTTGGCTTGCTTACGTGGTGAAACTACATTAGATGAAATATCAAGGGTGATATAAATAAGAGGTAAAAAATGGACCAAAACGAACAATATAGTCAAGATCAACAATTCACTCAAACTGAGCCACAAGCTCCAGTTGAACAATTAAATCCGACCGAATCGCAGGACCCAGCTGAATTAGACCAGACCGAGACACAGACTTCAGCTGAACAGTTTACCCAGACTGAATCTGCTGCACCCGTTAGTTATGTTGACCAGCTCGCCGAAGAATCTGGTTTTGATACTTCTAGTTACGATAATACGAAGGATTTAAAAAAACCAGGTAATCCTTGGAAAATCATTGGTATTGTCACTTCTATTCTATCTGTTATCCTTCTTCTTGTTGCCAGTTTTCTCTACTTTTATAGCAATCAGAAAATCGACGAGGGAACTAATTTAGTCAAACAATACCAAAAAGAATTAACCGAAAGTAAGACCGTCATTGCTGAGTATGAATCAGCAACTAAAACTAAAGTAGTCGACACCAAAGATCAGGACGAGGCAAAAACCGAGGAGAAAAAAGAACAAAAGGCCGAGAAGCAGATCGTTAAATGGAACGATCTAAATATTAATTTTGCACAGCTCGCGACCATCGTCGGCGACGATTATCGTATTACTGGCGGTCGCATCGTCACAAACGAGGATGGCACGAAGGTCATTGCAAAGCTCAATGTCTCAAAGATGGAGAAAGTGGTTGATCCCAATGGTCTCGCTATGCCTCGCTATGTTGATCATGGTATGGCCGCCCAGACCAATGTCTATAGTCGAAAACTCCCTAGCGGTACCTGGCAATTCGTCGGTGTCTATGCTGCTAATGGCATGGGTGTCATCGAGTGTAAAAATGTTTCCGAAGATATGAAAACTGCCGTGACTGTCCTCAATAAATATGAATCCGACCCTAATATGAAATACTCTTGCAAAACTTTCAAGGATAATAATCCCCAGGCTGGTTTTGATACTACTGTTTTCTAGTTAATCGTCTCACCTCTTCCATTTTCCATAAAACTATGTTAAAATAGGTCAAGTTTTAAGTAATAAAAGGTAAAATATGAGTTTTCTAGTGTTGAAAAAAATTGGTGACGCCCAGAAAAAGAAAGCCATCGTTGATGTTCGCTCTGGTGATACCGTTAAGGTAACTCAGAAAATTAAGGAAGGCGAGAAATTCCGTCTTCAGGTTTTCGAAGGTGTCGTAATCCGTGTAGACCGCAAAGAGTCTCACACTGCACGCATCGTTGTGCGCAAAATTGCTTCCGGTATTGGCGTTGAGAAATCTTTCTTGATGCACAGCCCATTAGTTGAAAAAGTTGAAATTGTTAAGCGTGCTAAGGTTCGCCGCAACAATCTTTCATACCTCCGCAATCGTTCTGGTAAATCTGCCCGTCTCGTTGCTAAGGACTTTGACCGTGTTGCAGTTAACACCCTCAAAGAAGATGTAGCTGCTGAAGCTCCAGCTGAAGCACCTGTCGAAGCTGAAAAGACCGAAGAAGTCGCAGCTGCGTAAGACTAGAAAATTCAAAATAAACCTCAATCGAGGTTTATTTTTTTGATATTTATCGACTAAATCTGGTCGCTACCTTTCTATAAGATAATTATTCAATAATTATCCAGTCTTCAACCTGAAAATCCTTACCGCTCACCCCTGCCACCGCAAGCTTGGCTATAAAATCTTTAAATTCTGGATGCATTGCCAAATAACTTTCTGCCGCAAACCGCACCTGTTCTTGCTTTCTCTGATCGACAAACTCAATAGCCTCCCCAAAATCTGTGGTTTTGCGATATTTCACCTCTGTAAAAAATAGGGAATTATCTAGTTTTGAGATAATGTCGATTTCAAAATATTTTGTTTTAAAATTTCTAGCAATAATCTCATGCCCTTTTGAAGTCAAAAACTCCGCTATCTTTTCTTCGCCAAGATTACCGATTTCTCTCGATGTTGCACCTCCATTTTTTGTGCCCACCTTCCTAACTTTTTGTTGCTCTTTACCTTCTTCGGCCCCAAGTTGCTTAGACATAATTTCACGTACTGGTCGAAATGAACGACGATGTTCAGGCGTCAAACCAAACTCCTCCATCGCTTTTTGATGCGCTGCCGTCCCATAACCCACATGTTTTTCAAAACCATATTCAGGATATTTTTCCGCCAATTCCACCATATATCGGTCTCGTTCCACCTTTGCTAAGATACTTGCTGCCGAGATTTCCTTAATTAAGAGGTCGCCCTTTGGTAATGTAGAAACATATTTTTCTAAGGGCGTTCCGCTTAAAAAATTCATCGTCCCGTCAATAATGATTTCAGAAAAAGGCACCCGGGCCTCTTGGATCTGTTTCACCGCCCTTCGGCAAGCTAACCTTAAACTTTCAGAAAGTCCGATCTCATCAATCTCATTCGCAGAGACCCAACCTGTCGCCGTTGCTACGGCCCCCTCCTTGATTTTTGTATACAGAGCTTCACGTCTTTTAGCTGTTAGTTTCTTAGAGTCGGTAAGTTCTGATATCCAATGATATTTCTCAGGTTCCTCTTCAATTTTTTCGGCATCCGGCAAAATACAGGCCCCAATTACTAGTGGTCCCGCATATGGTCCCCGCCCAACTTCATCAATGCCTAAAATCATATTTTGATTATATCAGGGAATCGGCCGCCTCAAGAAGCTGAATCTTATTTTGAAACATTAAAGCGAAATTCAACAATATCGCCATCTTGCATGATATAGGTTTTGCCAACTGTCGCCAATTTTCCAGCCGCTTTCACTGCTGCTTCACTGCCAAGATTCACTAAATCATCGTATTTCATCACTTCTGCCGCAATAAAACCACGCTCAAAATCAGTATGAATTGTGCCTGCCGCTTCTGGTGCAGTCGCCCCTTTCTTAATTGTCCAGGCGCGCACCTCCTTTTTACCAGCAGTCAAGAAGGATTGTAGTCCCAAGGTATCATAGGCTGCTTTCACGAGTTCGCCAAGCGCATCCTCCTCTACACCGTAGCTCTCAAGGAATTCCATTTTCTCTGGCAAACTCATACCAGTCATTTCTTCCTCAAGTTTTGCGTTCACAAAAACTGCACGAGCTGGGGCAACAAGTTCTCTAAGTTCATTTTTCAAAGACTCATTTGTTAGCTCAGTCTCATCCACGTTAAACATGTAGATTACTGGCTTCTCTGTAAGATATGGAATCTTTTCTTCGGCTGCATCTTTATTTTTCTTGCGCTTAGCCTCAACTTTTTCACGCGTTTCAAAATCGGCAAGCTCCAGTTCGGTTTGAATAATTTCAATATCTGCCTTTGGATCAACTGGTGCTGGTGTGTTTGCGTTAGCAGAGACATGCATAATGTCATCATTTTTAAATACACGCACTACGTGACAAATAATCTGACATTCGCGAATATGTGCTAAGAATTTATTGCCAAGCCCCTCTCCTTTTGACGCTCCTTCAACGAGTCCTGCGATATCCACGAACTCCACAGTCGCTGGAATTTTCTTCTCAGCGGTGTACATTTTTTCTAGAACATCTAATCGTTCGTCTGGCACTGGCACAATTCCGACATTCGGCTCAATTGTTGCAAAGGGGTAGTTTGCGGCCAAAGCATGCGCATTCGTCAATGCGTTAAATAGTGTCGATTTTCCCACATTCGGCAATCCCACAATTCCAATTTTTAGATTCAAGTTAAAACCTCTATTTTATTGAATAATATCTCTTAAATTATAGCATATTATCTGAAGAGGTTTCTTGTGTGCTTTTTTAATATAACAAATCAAGAAGAGGTATAAGAATGGGTATTGAATCATTGTCAAATAATAATGGTGAAAATATGGAGATAGCGGCTTTTGAAGTTATTTTTGAATTCAATTATTAGTTCATGATAGCATATAAATATGAGTCAAGAAGAACTACTTAGTAAAAAGCGCGCCCTTGAGTTGTATGAAGCCGGAAAAATTATGGATTTTGAGGTAGGTACAACTGCTGGACCTCAGCAGATTCATCAATATTTATTTCAGGATATTTTTGATT
>NZ_PRLL01000021.1:0-5163 GCF_004138405.1 Candidatus Nanosyncoccus nanoralicus | reverse complement strand
GCAGGGCAAATTCGCTCTGTAAATATTACAAAAGGAAATATGCGCTTTACTCCAGTTTTCTTTCTCGAGCAAAACCTAAAAACCATCGACACTCTTCCAGAAACAACTTTTGAAGAAATTATTACAAAATATGTTGAGATGAATATTGCTCATCCATTCCGCGAGGGGAATGGTCGCGCGACGCGCATTTGGCTAGACCAAATTCTCAAAAAATCTCTCAAAAAATGTATCGACTGGTCCAAGGTCGACAAATCTGAATATCTTTCCGAAATGGAACGCTCCCCAGTGAATCAACTTGAAATTCAGGAATTACTCCGTCACAATCTTACCGACCAAATTGAGGACCGCGAGGTTCATATGAAGGGCATTCAGGCTTCATATCAGTATGAAGATATGGATGATTACGACGTTCATACATTGTAGTCTTGAAGTGTGCAATCTATGGAAAAGCTGAAGTCGCGGGCTTAAGTTTAATACGTTCTTTGCTCAGGACAGCCAGCAAGAATTTGCGACATCGCATCTTTCTCCGCCTCAGTTACCCAGAGTGAGTATTTATATTTGACTGAAATCTGTCTCGCCACATATTGGCAACGAAAACTTTTATTCTTTGGCAGCCATGTCGCCGCGTCTCCATCTGATTTTTGCTGATTCGCGGCCGCCTGTACTGCGATGAGATTTAAGGGGTCTGTTGCAATCTTCAGTCTCTCCTCGGCAGATTTATACTGTGCTCCTTTTTGCCAAGCATCCGACAACGCCACCACATGGTCTATCTGCACCTGTTTTGAAATCTCTTGTCTTGAATGAAACTCCATCTCCTCGCCAGTATAAGGCTCATAAAATTTTCCAGCCACCACATTGCATTTTTCATCGACCTTTGCTGTTTCGCCAAAATCTCGTTTCAAAATTCGTTGTCTCAAATTGCAGCCCTCAATATCAGGCCAGCCATTATAAAATTCTGTTCGCTTATAACCAGTTTTCGGCGCCCGCCCCTTTACTTCAAGCTTAGTTAGTAGCTTCGTTGCAAGTGGTACTCCTTCGGCTCGCTGCTCGCCGCTGTCGATAACGCCCTTTTCTACCGAACCAGCACTCGTTACTTCTTTCGCGCTTGATTCGGCTTTTTTCTGCCAGGCATTTGGATTTGCAATAATCGTCAGGATCACCGCACCACTCAAAATCAGCGCCGTGATTGCCCGTCTTGTTTTGTGAATTGTTTTAAAGCTCATTTAATTTCTCCTTTTTATAAGTAGGTTGGGCAGCTTTTAGACTTTAATAAAAAACTAGAAGCTTTGCCCCCCCGAATCTATTTCGGTTCTTTCAAAGTCCTTGCATACTTCACTACCGACATCAGATCTTGATCCATATCAAAATCCGTTTCCGGCAAATCTCCCACAATCATCTCTATTAACTTATCAAAACTCATCAATCCCGTTACTTTTCCATGGTCATCCACCACGATAAAGAAGTAGCAACTCGTGCGAATAAACGCAAGAAGAGCCTCTTTTAAGGTGTAATTCTCGCTCATAAAATAGACATTCTTATCGAGAAATGCCGAAGCTCGATCAGTTTCTTTAACACTCAGACTAAATAGTGTCTTAGTATGAATCAAGCCTACGATCTCACCTCTTGCCCCCACCACAGGGAAGTGTGACAAACCAGATTGGTAAAGTCGAGATAAAGTTAAAGGTCCCATGAAGTCATTTTCGTGAATAATGATCACCTCGTTCTTTGGTGTCATTACTTCCTTCACCAGCTTGCTATCAAAAGTCATCGCCGCCGCCATCGTTCTTCTTTGCTGCTTCGAGATTACTTCTTCAGGCAATTTATTAATCAGCCACACTAAATCCTCTGTCGTTTCCGGGTAGAAGATTTCAGGAAGATTTTCAGAAGAAATATTTTGGTTATTAATATTAATACTTCGGTCAGTATTATTATCCGCGTCAGATTCGCTTACTCCTTCAATTTCGCTCATCTCTGTCTCGCGTCGCACTAGATTCGCCGCTGCGTCCTTATCGGTGAAAATATTTCGGTTCATTGGTCCCACAAAAGAAGAATCGACCGAGTTTGCTGACTCATTAATATTTTCATGCTTAGAGGTAGACTCAAAATTACCGTTGTCAGCATCAGCCCTACCGCCATCAAAACTTTCATCATCAGATATTTTTTTCTCAACAGCGATCTTGCCTAAAGTCCTAGCTATCCCCCGAAAGAGTCCACCAAACTTCTCGCCTATCTGAGCAAAAAACCCTTTTTTCTGCTCATTAAAAATCCCCGAAGATTGGTTTAAATCCGCACTTTGGTCCGCACTCATATCGTCCATTTATTACCTCCGTTTTTCGTCGCACTGCCCACAAACACGCTAAAATATGCTAATATCTATATTATACAAAAATTTATTGAATTAAGCGATAGATTTTGCTTAGGAGGTTTATGAAGAAATTACCAATTATTGCTTTTGGCGCATTGATCATCGGTTTTTTGGCTCTCTGTATTTATTCTTATAATCAGAACCAGCAGTATGATCAGTGGATCGCCTCTCTTGATCGTTCAAAATATATTGAGAAAGACGAGCGCAACGGCAATCTTGGCGATAACTATGAGGGGAATAAGGACGCTAAAGTACTCATCGTGGAGTATGCGGACTATCAGTGCCCAGGCTGTGCCACTACTTTTCCATATCTTTCTGAAATTGTTGAAGAATATAAAGGTAAGGTTGGTCTAATTTTTCGTAGCTTTATTCTCAGCTATCATAAAAATGGTACTGCAGCCGCCCATGCTGCCAATGCTGCTGCTCTTCAGGGTTACTGGCAAGCCTACGCTACTATTCTCTTCAAGAATCAGTCCGAATGGGAAGATCTAGAGGCGGGGAAGCGTGACGCTAAGTTCAAATCTTATTTTGAAGAAGCCTCGAAAGGTCAGGGCAACGCAGACCAGTTCCTCTCCGATATGAATAGCGAGGCCGTCAAAAAGAAGGTTAAATCCGATATGGCGGTCGCTAAACTTGTGAATATTACGGAGACTCCAACGATTATTATTAACGGCGAAAAACTTCCGACCATCTCTGTCAATGAATCCACTTTCAAAAAGACTGTTCATGAAATGATCGACGCCGCATTGAAGAAAGCAGATTCTGGCTCTTCAAATAATACCAAATAGGGAGAATAAGATGTCTCAGCCAAAAATAGATTTCGTCATTACCTGGGTCGACGGCACTGATCCAATATGGTTGGCTGAGAAAATGCGAACTCTTCAAGAGACAGATTTTTCAGAAGCTCAAAAAACTGACTCCTCCGATCTCCGTTTTCGCAATGATTTTGATTTTCTTCGGTTTTGTTTTGGTTGTGTCGAAAAATTCGCCCCATGGGTTAATCAAATCTTCTTTGTCACCTATGGCCATATGCCATCTTGGCTCAATCTCAATCATTCCAAGCTTAAAATTATTCGTCACGAGGATTTTATTCCGCGTGAATTTCTCCCTACTTTTAATTCTCATACCATTGAAAATCATCTCCATCTAATCCCTGGACTCTCGGAGTATTTTGTTTATTTTAATGATGACTTCTATCTGTTAAAGACCACAAAGCCAACTGATTTTTTTGTAAAAGCTGGCTCCAAAAAATCAACTAAAAGCCAAAACCACCTTAAAAACTCAGCAGAAACTTATCTGCCTCGCGCCTTCTTTGCCGAAAATATTCTGATAAATAATCCGTCACGTGATATATTCCCATATATCCAAATGAATAACATGGCTTTAATAAATCAAAAATATCGCAAATCTGATTTTTATCGCCAGCATTTTTCTAAAGCCTATCATCTCAAATATGGTATGTTTAATTTTAGAAATCTTCTTCTTTCTCCATGGAAAGAATTTTCCTTGATCTATGATCCACACTGCGCAACCTCTTATCTAAAATCTACCTTCCAAAAAACCTGGAAAAGTTCAGGTGACATTCTCGCTGAGACTTCGGTTCATCGATTCCGCTCAAGTCAAGATATCTCACATTTGATATTTTTCTACACGCAGCTCCTGGAAGGAAACTTTGTCCCCCGATCTCCACGCTTTTCTTATCACACTATGTTAAGCAGCGACGAACGAAATAACCAAAAAATTGTGCAATATATTAAACAACAAAAATATCATATTCTCTGCATTAATGATGGTGAAGTAAAGAATCCAACCAAGACCAAAACAGCCCTTGAACAGGCCTTTGCGGAGATCCTCCCCGAAAAATCCCAATTTGAAAAATCATAAATTAATGTTATAATATGCTCGTTACCAGCCCGGTAAAGTAATTTAAAACCGTGCTAAATTTGAGATTATAATCTCGTCTTAAGAAAAGGGGGAAAATATGTTAATTGAATACGATGACCATATTTTGTCAAACGAACTCACTGAAGTTGTTGTCACGATCATTAAGATTATCGACGCCAGTGCAACCGAAAGGGAAGTAACCATCAGCTGTATCTACAATCTGTTTGCAAACATCAAAAGTTTAATATCTTTTGATCAGGCGAATGATGATAAGCTGGAATATTGCACTCTCGAGTATCAGTTTTTTGATCTCACTGAGGATTATGATGTTTTTAATATCATCAACGAGTCATCGGTCATTGAGGAACTTCACGATAAGGAGATTTCTCAGTTCACACTCAACGATCTTGATAATGTCGCCGACTTTTTTGTTCAGTTATTGAAGGACGAGCGATCGGTCTATCAGGATTTTATGGCGCTTGCGTCTAGTAAGTTTGTGGATTTCTACATCAGTATTAGGCCACATGTGTTTGAGCAGTATCTGGCCGCTATGAATAAGAGTAGGGAGGAATTGACAAAATATCGTGAGATTCTTGCTGGCTGTCAGCAGTCACTCTATCTTATCAGAGGCAAGCACCCAGAACTCTATAAAGATATTGACTCTTTGATTATTCAAATTAATTGGATTTTAAGGAATGAGTCTCTCACGCTTGAACAATATTCCGTAGGTGCTCTATATGATTTCCTCAAAGGTCTCTACGATCCAGAAGAGACTCAAGGTCTCTAAAAACAGCACGATCATTTTTCTTAAGGAGCCCCAGGGCTCCTTTTTAAATCGTAACCATCCTTGTTTCCGCCCCATCCTCGCTCCTCTTACTTTTTCCGCCTCCTCGGCCAGCCCTTGCTTCCTCGTC
>NZ_PRLL01000020.1 GCF_004138405.1 Candidatus Nanosyncoccus nanoralicus | reverse complement strand
TTGATGGCAGAACCATTATAGAACTGGATATCCATCTCGTCACCATCTTTCATGAAATCTTTGGAATCGCCAACTAAATCGTTCGACAATTCATATTGCTCGAAGGTGGTTGGATCCATGAAGTAGAACTTATCGTCGTCCTTATAAAGATATTGGACTTTTTTAGTAGTAACTTCTGCTGGCTCAATTTTTTCTTGACCTTTGAAGGTCTTTGGGATGAGAGCGCCGGTGATTAAGTTCTTAACACGAACGTTAACAATAGAACCGCCGCGTCCCATAACTTTTTGCGAATACTCAATAACCTTGTATGGCTGGCCATCCAAGGTAATGAGAACGTTTTTCTTAAGATCGGTTGGACCGTACATAGTTTTCTCCTTTTAGTTTGCAGACACAAATGGAAGCAATGCAAGGTGACGAGCACGCTTGATGGCAACAGCTAATTGTCTTTGCTGCTTAGCAGATAAACCAGTCTTTGAAATTGGTTCAATACGACCGTAGACGTCAATGTAACGTTGCATAGTCTTTACATCACGATAGTCGAAGTAAAGATTTGGATCATTTTTAATTCTTTTCATTTCTCTCAAAACTCTCTCTTAATTAATTTTTAGAATGGAACCTCACTGAGGTCGATAGGCTCATCTGGAATATCATCAGGAATGATATCGGCAGATTCATCACTACTTGTGGAAGCGTAACTTCTTGAAGAGGCACCTTCACTAGTGCCGCCAAGGAAGTTGAAGTCCTCAACGACAATTTCAGTAGCAGAGCGCTTAGCGCCAGTCTTATCCTCAAATGCACGCTGAGAAAGACGTCCGGAAACAAGAATACCGGTTCCCTTCTTAGCGTATTGAGCGATAATCTCGCCAGCTTTACCCCAAGCAGAACAGTTGATATAGGAAACTTGTTCCTTTTTCTCGCCGTTCTGAACGTAATTGTAATTTACTGCTACAGAGAACGAGCAGACCTGAGTGCCACCAGATGTGGCCCTAAGTTCAGGATCGCGTACTACGTTACCCGTAATGATTGCCTTACTAAATCCCCGCGCCATAAAAACCTCCTCGTTTTATTTATTCTGCTGATTCTTCAGTATCTTTAGTCTTCTCTGCACGAGCTTTGCGCTTAGCTTCAAATTTAGCTTTGCGTTCATCGACAGTGACTAAGAGATAACGTAAGACTTCGTCGGTGATGTTAAGGGTGGAAGAAATCTTAGCAGGAGCCTGAGCTGGAAGCTCAAGCTCGTAGAAGTAGTAAACTGCGTAATCTTGCTTGTTGATAGAATAAGCAAGACGCTTCTTACCTTCGTTGGTTTCCTTAACGATTTTACCGTTTTGTGACTCGATTAATTTATTAATCTTGTCTAGGGCTGGTGTTAGATTCATTTCCAAATCAGGATGAATCAACACAGTAAGTTCATACTGTTTCACTTTGCACTCCTTTGGTTAAAGCAAGCACACCTCTTGTCGCTTGCTGAGCTAATAATGATTTAATTATACCAGATCGAGACGATTTTTTCAACTAGCAAAGAAATACCAGGTATGCTGTTTACGCTTTTTTATAAAACTTATGCTACAATCAAGAAAAAGGAGAACGCATGGATAGCGAAAATAATCTAAGTCAAGATAATACCATAAATAATAGTGAGTCCTCTCTTGATACTAATCAGATAGATACAGGATCATCCGAGAATATGACAGTAGCCAATGAATCTAATACCTGGGTCGACGCATCGCCAGAAAATACTACAGAGATGAGTGACGTGACTGAGGAGCCAGTAGTCAAACAAGAAGATACTTTCAAGTCCACAGATAAATCTGCGGATGAACCAGAGCAAGAAGTAGCTAGCCCTATGCAGCCTATGCAAACTGTTGAGACTCCTGTGACCCAGCAAGTAGCTGCAGAAAAGAAGAAAATGTCACTGACTCCGCTTTTTGCCTTGACTACGGTCGCAGCAGTTGGTGCACTTGCTTACACTATTATTACAAGTCAAAACCAGCGTCAGCAGCTATATCATGATCTTTCGGTCTCCAAAGAAGAAACAAAGAAGGCTCAGGAAAATGTTATTAAACTAGAGGAGGCTGTTAAGTCTGATCAGAGCATCGCAAAAGAAAATAAGACGACTGAAGATAAGACGGTTGTGACTAATAATAAGTCGGTGGCGTATGATGTGAAATATCAACAATTACTAGATGTAATGGGAAAAGATAATTTAATCAGAGGCGGACAGATATTCACCAACAAAGCAGGAACCTATGCCTTTGCTTCATTACAGGTTGGCGGATTTAACAAACAAAAAGATAGTCTTGGTAATGAGGTTTTAGTGGTAGCTGGTGGAGGTTGGGCTGCAGAATATTACCGAGAGTTACCAAACGGTGAATGGAAATATGCCTTCGGGGGACACATGGCTATGAAGTGTTCCGATTATTCTGCTGAGATTCGTAGAATCTATCATGACGTAGAGAGGCCAGATGGACAGAATAATTATAGTTGTAGGACGGACAACACTGGAAGCAATTACGAACATCTTTAGAAATAAAAAATATAGCTTCCAAGAAGCTATATTTTTTATGGTATTTTGACGAGGTCATTAGATCTGGCGTGCTGTTTTTTTAAAAATCACTAGAATCTGTCATTGTAATCGATCTAGACGTTAGCGAGCTGGTCAAATTCTTCAAGACTCTTAATCATTACTTCTCGAGGCTTGTTACCATTAGCAGGACCAATCACGCCAATCTCTTCAAGCCAAATCGCTAGACCAGAGACGAAACCATGACCTTTACCAAGATAGGTTTGCAGCATGGCGGTAGAAAATTTACCTTTGGTAAGCGTAATTTCGATAGCCTTACGAACGACAGGATCATTTGGATCATATTTACGGCCAAGATCACCGAAGCCGCCACCATCAGTTGGACCGATACCTTTGATCTGAACAGCTTGAGAAATAACTTCATTATTATACTCAGGAGCACGCTGCTCACGAAGGAAGTTGGTCAGCTTTTCAACATCACTATCAGAGGCATAGGCACCCTGAATACGACGAGGCTTACCCATCATTTCGGTGGTCAGCATCAGCATGTCACCTTTTCCTAGCAACTTCTCAGCACCACCCATATCGAGCATGATACGAGAGTCGGTATTATTATTCACGGCGAAAGCAATACGACCCGGAACGTTGGCCTTAATCAGACCGGTAATAACCTTAACTTCAGGACGCTGGGTAGCAAGAACGAGGTGAATACCGGAGGCACGACCTTTCTGTGCGATACGAACAATAAGCTGCTCGAGGTCTTTCCCTGCCTGCATCATGAGGTCTGCCATCTCATCAATCACGACTACGATATATGGCATCTTACCACCATCGTGTTGCTGTTCGTTATTATCCTGATCGGCAACCGTGGCAGTCTTCTTCTGCAACTTCTCGTTATAATCTTCGATTTTCTTGACTTTTTCTTCGGCCATTAAAGTATAGCGACGCTCCATTTCGTTAACCGCCCACTTCATAGCGGAAAGAGATTTTTCGGTGGAGTTAATAATTGGCGTTAAGAGGTGAGGGATGTCATTATATTGCACCATTTCCACTTGCTTAGGGTCGACAATGATTAATTTCATATCACTAGGAGCATTACGGTAAAGGAGTGATGAAATTAAGGTATTGGTCATAACGGACTTACCAGAACCAGTGGTACCAGCGATGAGGAGGTGAGGCATTTTGGCAAGATTGGCAATTACTGGATTACCAGAAATATCCTTACCAACGGCGAAGGCTAGTGGGTTGCGTTCTTTTTTCCATTCATTACTTTCAAGAATAGAACGAAGGGTAACATCGGCGGGGCGAACGTTTGGAATCTCAATACCAACAAGGCGGGTACCAGGGATTGGAGCCTCGATACGAACTTTATCGACGGCAAGATTTAAGGCTAACTCTTTGTCGCGAGCAGCAATCTTAGAGAGGACAACACCAGTTGGTGGCTGAATGGTATATTGTGTAACGCGTGGACCAACGTTGGCGCCATCGAGCTTAACTTCAATACCAAAATCTGAAAAAGTTGAGTTAATAATGAAGGCATTTTGCTGAATATTACCACCGTCAGGAGGATTTTGTTTCTTAGATAGAAGGTCAGTGCTTGGCATTTTCCAGTTTGGATCAGAAACTTCAATCAGAGCGCGTTCCGGCTCGGCTTCAGCTGGTTTGTCCATAACTGGTTTTTTAACTTCGATTTTTGGTGTCGATTTTAGATCCTCTGGAGAGACCTCAACACCATTGGCTTTGATCTTCAATGGACCAAGTGCGCCAGCTTTAATCGCGTCATCAGCTTGAGCTCGACGAGCCACGCGTGCATTCTCTGCATCTTCTTCACGACGACTAGTCTTGAATAGATTGGCAAGATCACGAAAGACAGCAGCTGGGGAGAGCTGCAAGATGAAGATGACGGTAATGAAGATTAGAACAAGATAGATAAAGGCCGCAACGCTTGGATTAAGAATTTGTGTAACAAGACTATTTAGCCACTGACCTAAAATACCTCCAGTTTGAGCTGAGGTAGTACCATAGGTAGGCAAACCAAAGAGTCCAGAAAGCCAGAAGATCATTAAAAATGATACAATCCAGATGACAGCTGGAAGACGGTTATCAGCACTGCGGAAGATCTTAACTGCTAAGTAGACGAGGATAACAGGAATTGCAAAAGTAGCATACCCAATCAACCAGAAACCAAATTTATGAAAATCATTGAGAAGCGTGCCACCACTACCGAACCATGTCATCACAAGGACGATGGAGACAGCGATCATAAGAATTGCTGAGACTTGACGCCAAAAACCTCCTGGCAACTCGTGCTCGGGAGCTACATCACGTGGAGATTTACGTCGACCTTTTTTACGTTTTACCATAGACAGATTATAGCATAATAATTATAGATAGACGGCGTAAGTCTTTTTAGTTTTAAAAAATTATATTTATGGTATAGTGTGGTTATAGGAGATATTATGTACGATACGGATGGAATCGAAAATACAAATAATAACAAAACAAAACATCAAAATAACCGTGGCTTGAAAATTGTGGCTGCGGTTTTTTGTCTAGCGACAATTATCAGTTTATGCGGACTGATGTATGTAAGTACTTCTTTTTCTGGGCAAATAAATAAGCTAGAAGGAGAGGTTAAGACTACTAAAGAAGAGTTAGCAAAAGCTAACGAAACAGTTTCTAAGTATGAAGCAGCAACTGGGACCAAGGCGGTGGAAGCGGAGACTGAGAATACCAAAATTAAAGAAATTGTAAAGCCGATGGCGTTTGACGCCAATATGGAAGCACTGAGAAATAAGATCGAAAGTGAAACTCATCTTATGAATGGTGAAGTAATCGAAGAGGGGTTAATCGAAGAAGATAATATTATTCTTCAAATCCGAAAATTCGCAACCGATAGCAGGGCAAAATTTCTATTTGCCACTACACAAGTCTCGCACGAATTAAGAGTTAGACCGAATAACGGCAATACTAGTCAATATCTTTCCTACGGAGGCTCCTCAATGGCTATCTACTACAAATCCTTACCGAATGGCGATTGGAAAAAAGCAGTTGATGGCAATGGCATTCCAGGATGTGATACAGTACCACAAGAAGTAAAGGACGTTTTAAAATGGACAAATCAGCGACCATTTCAGTCTTTGATTTTCTGTGTTGGGGAAGGAGGATCCGAGAATTACGGCAATTTAGGAATTTAGATAATAAAAATATAAAATTAATGGAGAATCCACATGGAGCAAGATAATATAGAGATCAAATCTGAAATAGAACATAAAACAGGCAAAGGAGTGAAAGCCGCATTAGTGGCTCTGGGGTTATTGATGATCATATCAACCAGTGGTCTAGTATACCTAATGTTCTCCTCGAATAGTCAGAAAAACCAATTAGAGAGCCAGGTAAAATCCGCAAAAGAGGAGTTAGCAAAAGCAAACGAAACAGTCTCGAAGTATGAGGTGGCAACTGGGACCAAGGCGGTGGAAGAAAAAATTGAGAATACAACTGTAAAAGAAATTGTAAGGCCGATGAGAATTGATACCAAAATCGGAGAGATTGAAGAAATAGTAAAAAGAGAATATATCAAACAAACAGGCTTGAATGATGATGGGTTACAAATTAAGAATAGTTGGCCAACCGTATCTTTTGACGCACTGTATACCACCAATGATGCAAAATATTTAATCGCAAGAGTAGGAATCAGGCAAATGTTTGAAGTAGCTAAAAGTGATAGAGAAGGTGATACTCGAGTTGAGGGCGGATGGGGAGGTTCTACCGCCATCTTCTATCGACCAATTCCAAGTGGCGAATGGAAGAAAGCTTACGAAGGAAACGGGATCCCTACATGCGACTCTTTTTCTGAGGAAATCAAAAACGCGTTAGGAAACCAAAAGGATCTAGAGGGTAAATCAATACTATTTTGCTGGGATCAAAATAAAACTGAGAATAATGGGATAGTTAGCCTATAGTTAGAGATTAACTATAAAAGAGACCCAAATTTGGGTCTCTTTTTACGACTATTCTTTTATCTAAATTACTGCTCGACTCGGCGCATACTGAGGGAGAGACGGCCCTTATCATCAATAGCTTCGAGGCGAACCTTTACCTCATCGCCAAGGTGTAGCGCATCCTCAACTTTGTCGAGGCGCTTCTCTGAAATCTGTGAAATATGAAGCATGCCGTCGACACCAGGTAAGATATTTACAAAGGCGCCGAAGTCTTTAATATTGACGACTTTACCCTTATAAATTTTACCGACTTCAGGCTCTTCAACGAGACCTTTGATCCAATCAATGGCGTGTTGGATTTTCTCAGGATCAGTACCAGAGATAGTAATGAGGCCAGAATCATCAATGTCGACTTCTGCTCCAGTTTCCGAGGTAATTTTATTAATCATTTCACCACCCTTACCAATGATGGCGCCGATCTTGTCAGGATTGACCATTAATTTCTCGATACGTGGAGCATATGGAGAGAGCTCGGGACGAGAAGCTGGTAGCACGGAAAGCATATGATCCAAGATGAACATACGACCCTCATGGGATTGGTTAATGGCTTTTTCAAGGATGTCGATAGGTAGACCATGGACTTTCATATCCATCTGAAGTGCGGTAATTCCTTGCTTAGTACCTGTAACCTTAAAGTCCATATCGCCCGCAAAATCTTCAGCATCCATTAGGTCAGTAAGAACATGTGGAGTTTCATCATCAAGCATGAGACCCATAGCGACACCAGAGACTGGACTTTTCAGAGGAACACCAGCATCCATCAATGCAAGACAGGATGAACAGGTGGCAGCCATAGAGGTAGAACCATTTTGAGACATAATTTCAGTGACAGAGCGGATGGCATATGGAAAATCTTCTTTGGAAGGAAGGACTGGAATGAGAGCACGTTCAGCTAGGTAACCATGACCAATCTCACGACGTCCTGGAGAGCCAATACGACCAGTTTCGCCAACGGTATAACTTGGAGCGTTATAGTGGTGCATGTAGCGACGCTCGCCATCGGTAACCTCCATAGTATCAACAACCTGGGCATAGGAAAGAGGAGCTAAGGTTACAATATTCATGGCTTGGGTAAGGCCACGAGTGAAGAGTGAGGATCCGTGAACACGAGGTAGAATTGAGACCTGAGAGCTGAGCGGTCGAACTTGGTTAAGCTTACGACCGTCAGGGCGCATGCCATCCTCAACAATGGCACGGCGAACCTCATGATGGATAGCCAGTTCATAGGCATTATGGAATTCATCCTTCAAACGAGCATCATAGTCAGCGATTTTTTCTTCTGGAGTATCACCTTCACCAAGCTCAAGAGCAAACTCTGCGTCCATCTGATCACGCAGGGTGTCAGCAATACGCTTACGATCTAAGACGTTGCCGCGAATTTTGGTACCAGTTTGACCGTCTTCGCCCTTAAAATGAGTGCGGGTCCAAGACTCAACCTTATCAGTAATTTCCTGATTTGGTAGGCTTAATTCATAATCTTTTTCGACTACGTCAAGTTTATCACGAAGTTGTCTTTGAAGATCTAGGGCTGGCTGAACATTTTCAATGGCCCAGCGCATAGCATCTATAATAACATTCTCTGGGACTTCGTTAGCTCCAGCTTCCACCATGACCACTTTCTGATCCTTAACAGCAACCACTAAGTCAAGATCAGACTGCTCGCGTTCATCCTTATTTAAGAAGGCTTTAAATTCACCATTAACGCGACCAATGCGAAGGCCAGCGATTGGACCATCAAAAGGAACGCCAGCATTTAATAGAGCCGAGGAAGCGGCCAACATAGCAATGACATCTGGGCGGAAGTTTGGATCCATAGAAAGAACGGTAGTAACAACTTGGACCTCTTGACGATACCCCTTAGGGAAGAGAGGGCGAATTGGACGATCAATAAGTCGACCGATCAGTACAGCCTCATCAGCCGGTTTGCCTTCGCGCTTAATAAATTTTGAACCTGAAATTTTGCCAGCGGCATAGAACTTTTCTTCATAGTCGATAGAGAGTGGGAAGAAATCTTGGACAACTGGTTTCTCACTAACGATAACTGAGCCAAGTACGACAGTATCGCCGTAGGTGACGAGAACAGAAGAAGTTGTGCGAAAACCGACACGGTTAACCTCAATTTTAAGCTCACGCCCGCAAAAATCAGTAGACACACTGAACGTGTGTTTACCAGTAGGATTAATTATTTCCATTTTTTCCTTTCTCGGGAAAACACCAGATAACTACTCTAGTAAGCCAAGCAATAAGCTAGAGAGAATCTTATACCTAAGGCTCTAGGGGACTTATCCGCCGTCTTCCCTTTTATTGTTATGTATTAATTGTATCATGAAAAGCTATTTAAAATGCCTATATCATTGATATATTAAGAAATTAACAGCTGAGGCTACTGTTTTGAATATAGTTTTGTGTTTTTTTTGTTTTATGTTATAATATCATGCGTTCGGTGATTATCTAGACACTAGACTGGAATGAAAGGGGGATAGATTTTTAGATCACCATATTTGGAACTACTGTGAGCTATAGCTCAAGAACATTAAGAGAAAGGATCGTAGAAGAAATGAACAATACGATACATAACATTTTTGATTTTGAAGGGTTGATTCCACCCATGGATATTGTAATCCAGCTGAAGGGATTCGAAAACAATTCCTATGCAATACAGGAAGAAGAGGAAAAGCTGTTCTGTTATCAGCTAATCGAACAGGTGTTTGTGCCGCTGAGAAAACAAATTCGACTCGATAGCAATATCGACCTGGTGGTGACAATGGTAAACACCGGGGTGAGGGGGCAGAGGAGAATCTCTTTCCACTTCAATACGGCGGATGTCATCTACTTCCAGGAGAAGGATCTCTATCAGGTAATCACTCGTCGAGAGGGCGTGACTGGCAATATCTATGAACTCATGAATGATGCCAGATTCGTGCGCATGCATTATACGCACAAGGAGTATTACGACAAGTACAGAAAAGAAAACAGCCGTAATCAGGTCGCGAGTAATCCAATGAGAAAAAAGAAGGTGATCAGAAAGATGAGGCGTCCTAATATTGCAGAAATTAACGAGAGGATTAATAACTCGGTTCTGCGCTTTAGAGATGCTATCAATGACTATATTGATACTAACTTCGAAGAAGGAGCCGAGAGGCCTGGAATTGTCGGAGTGTTCACAAGGAAGAACCCTACATAACACTATGATCTGATCTGAAGCTCCACCACGCGTGGGGCTTTTTTAAACTAAACTTGAAGTTAAAAATTTCAGATTAATATAATGAATAAATGATAATATAAGACACCAAAAAACCCACTGACGTGGGTTTTTGAATTTATTTGCGGAGTCCGAGTTTTGCAACTGTGCCTTTGTAGAGGTCGAAGTTGGTTTTCTCAAGATACTTCAAAAGACGTTTGCGGCGACCAACCATCTGCATAAGTCCACGACGAGCCATGAAATCATGCTTATTGACCTTAACGTGCTCGGTTACTTCTTTGATGCGCTCAGTTAGAATAGAGACCTGAACCTCTGGAGAACCAACGTCCTTTTTGTCACGGGCAGTAGCAGCAATTGCCTTAGCTTTATTCTCTTTTGTAATCATATTGGGTGAATTATACCACGCGACGATAATTTCATCAAGGGTAAACAGATGACTTTTCTGTCAAAATCTGGCTAACAAGGTTAATATGTAGTAATTTCTAATTCCCCATCGATATATTCACCAAGAAAAACTTCGCTTATGGAGGCAATTTTTTGCTTTTTAAGTTCCTGATTAAGCCAGTTTTCGTCCTTGCTAATCACCTCAAGGATATCATGATGTAATTGACCATCGGTAATAAGTGGAAATTTAGGATTCTCTTCGCCGGCATGGACAACGATAAGTTGGCCGTTTTGCTCCACAACAGCGCGTTTAACTTTCTTAGAAGAGTAAATATTATTAGTGCGAAGTTTAAATGCAACATCATGTGCACTGAGACCGGCCTTCTTGCAGTTTTCGATATTAATTTTACCGTGATCAATAATGATCAGAGCCTTACCATCAAGAATCTGCTTAACTTTGACATTATGAGTTTTAATAAATTTAAGAGAAAGAGCCAGGATACACCAGATACATAGAATACTAATATATTCCAAGATGGCAATTTGCTTATTATAGATCACGCCACCGATGATTCCACCAAGTACGTAGTTTTGTACCTGATCGCTAGCTGAAGATGGAGCAAGATTCCCTTTGCCTGTAACGTTGATAACAAAGATAAGAGCCAAGAAGCCGATTAATAGTTTGATGGCGATAAGAATAAAATCATCCATATTTTCCTTTCATTATTTATTATTTTCACCCATAAAATCGGACAACTTAACAGCATTTTTTATCTGATAATCGCCAACCTGAGTACGACGAAGAGCTATCAGATAGGCGCCGACACCGAGAGCCTTACCAATATCCTCGCCTAGAGTCCTAATATAAGTACCGCTCGAAACATGGTT